>NZ_JBDPMC010000007.1:0-160262 GCF_039871625.1 Micromonospora sp. B11E3
GAGCCGTGACACTGAACAGGCCGATTCGCTCGCCGCGCTCCCTCATGCCCGTCACCGCGCTGCGCTCGGCGCCGTCATGAGCCGTGACACTGAACAGGCCGATTCGCTCGCCGCGCTCCCTCATGCCCGTCACCGCGCTGCGCTCGGCGCCGTCATGAGCCGTGACACTGAACAGGCCGATTCGCTCGCCGCGCTCCCTCATGCCGTCACCACCTTCGCCCGGCGGACGAGGAACGCCAGCAGCGGGGCGCCCACGAGCGCGGTGACCACCCCGGCGGGCACCTCGCCGGGTGGGGCGACGAGCCGTCCGACGACGTCGGCGCCGAGCAGCAGGGCCGGCCCGAGCAGGGCGGCGACGGCCAGGGTCCAGCGGTGGTCCGCGCCGACCAGGGCGCGGGCCAGGTGCGGCACGGCGAGGCCGACGAACGCGATCGGCCCGGCCGCCGCGACGGCCGCCCCGGTGAGCAGCACCCCGGCCGCACCGCCGCCGAGGCGGACCAGGCCGATCCGGTGGCCGAGGCCCCGGGCCACGTCGTCGCCGAGGGCGAGCGCGTCGAGGCCCCGGGCGACCAGGGCGGCGAGCGCGAGCCCGGCGAGGACGAACGGCAGCACCTGCGCGGCGACGCCGACGTCCCGGCCGGTCAGCCCGCCGACCACCCAGAACCGGTACTCCTCGAAGGTGCGGGCGTCGATGCTGAGCAGCGCGTACACGACGGCGCCGAGACTGGCGTCGAGCGCCGCGCCGACGAGCGCGAGGGTGACCGGCGAGGCCCCCTCGCGGGTCCGGTTGGCCACCACGAACACGACCAGGCCGGCCAGCAGCGCCCCGGCGATGCCGAACCAGACGTACCCGGTGAGGCTGCCGACGCCGAAGACGGCGATGGCCAGGACCACGCCGAACGACGCGCCGGCGCTGACGCCGAGGATGCGCGGCTCGGCCAGCGGGTTGCGGGTCAGCGCCTGGAACAGCACCCCGGCGACGGCGAGCGCGAGGCCGACGGCGAGGCCCAGGGCGGTACGCGGCATCCGCAGCTCCCGGACGATGGTGCTGGCGTCGCCGCCGTCGGGGGCGACCAGCGCGTGCCACACCGCGCCGGGCGCGAGCGGCCGGCTGCCGAGGGCGAGGCTCGCCAGCACGGCGAGCGCCAGCAGGAGCGCGGCCGCTGCGGTGACGCCGGCCCGGCGGCCCAGGCCCCGGGCGGTCCGGTTGCCGGCCCGGATCGGTCGCGCGGCGACGGTGGTCACGAAGCTCCCCTTAACTTAGGTACGCCTTACCTTAGCTCGCGATCCAAGGCCGCCTGAGCAGGGGGCCGTCATCCCGTTCGCTCGATGGCGGGACCAACCGGGCAGACCCACCCATACGCTGACCACATGCGATACGACCAGCACACCGTCGTGCTCCTGGTCCGGCCGCCGGACGCGCCGGAGCTGCCCCCGAACGCCGCCGAGCGGCTGCGGGACGCCCACCTGGCCCACCACGCGGGGCTGGTCGAGCGGGGCCTGGTCCTGGCGGCCGGCCCGTTCGTCGACCCCGACGACGAGCGGATGTCCGGCTTCGTGATGCTCCCCGTCGGCCCCGACGAGGCCCGCGAGCTGTACCGCGACGACCCGGCGGTGCGGGCGGGCCGGCTCGTGGCGCGGGTGGCGAGCTGGCGGGTGCCGGAGGGCAGCGTCCGGTTCGGGGAGGTGCCGATCCCGGTGGCCATGCTGGAGGCCGCCGCCGGGGACGTGTACCGGTGAGGTGGACGATGCTCGTGACGGCCTCGGGCGACCGACCCGGCCCGGGGCGGCGTCACTCCGCGGCCATCACCAGCCCTTCGATGGTGTGCTTCTGCCGGATCGGCACGAGGGCGTCCACCACGGGACAGCGCAGGTGGGCACGGACGAGTTCCGGCAGGCTCTCCCAGTAGCCGCGGGTCACCGCCATGTCGTGATGGTCGGCGTTACCCGCGCCCGGCGCGTCGATCCCGAGCACCAGCACGGGCCGGGGTACGTCGCCGACGTTCGGCGTCCCCCGGTGGATGGTGAGCGCGGAGCGCGCCGAGATGTCGCCCCGCTGCGGATACTTGCGCACCGCGCGGGCCTCGTAGCGGGGGTAACGGTCCCTGGCCGGGAACATCTCGTGGTCGAAGTCGCGGCCGTCGTCCCAGTGGGTGCCGGGGGCGATCTCGAACGGCCCCATCTCCTCCACGGTGTCCACCGTGGTCAGGTTGAACGCCAGCGAGGTGAGCCGGCGCCGCAGCCGGGTCTCCTCCGGCATCGGGAAGTCCCGGTGCCAGGGCTGCAACGCCGCGCCAGGGAACGGGATGTCGAAGCCCAGCTCGACGATCTCGTAGTCGGGGCCCAGCACCGCGCGGCACACCGCGACGCCCCAGGGGTGGGTGACCAGGTCGACGAAGCCGCGTAGCTGCTCGGGGTGGATCTCCACGTACCACCGCTCGGGGCCACGTCCGATCGCGCCGCCCGGCCGGGCGCGGGCCTCCCGGAACGCCGCGTCGACGTCCTCGGCGACCCGCTCGACCCAGTCCACGGAGAAGGCGCCGCGGCGGGCGGTGATGCCGTCGCGGTACAGGTCACCGAGGGCGTCGACGGGGACCTCGTCGTCCGGTGCGGGGCTGGCGGGGTGCGCGGTGGCCGGGGCGGCGTGCGGCGTCATCGGGCCTCCTCGTCCGCGGACGAGACCCGAGTATTACAACGTTGTAGAACCGCCGCAAGACCAGGCGGGCCCCGTTGCCGGCAGCAGTCAGTCCTCGGCGGCCGGACGGCTGTCCGGCACCACCGGCGCCGCCTCGGCGCGCGGCGCCACCGGCACCTCCACCTGGTGGTCCGCCCAGACGTACGTGTCGGGCAGCAGGTCGGCGACGGGCACCGCGCGCAGTGCGTCCATCGGGCCGACGATGACCCGGATCGACGGGAAGTAGTCCAGCAGCACCTGCCGGCACCGGCCGCACGGCGGGAGCACGCCCCGCCCCCGGTCGCCCACCGCGACGATGGTCTCCAGCTCCCCCGCGCCCTGGGTCGCGGCGGCCCCGATGGCGACGATCTCGGCGCACGGGCCGCCGGTGAAGTGGTAGACGTTGACGCCGGTGAAGACCCGGCCGTCGGCCGTGCGGGCCGCGGCGGCGACGGTGTGGTTGTCGCTGCGGCAGCGCAGCTTGGCGACCGCCGTCGCGGCCTGCACCAGCGCCCGGTCCGTGTCCCGCATCGTCATCCCTCGGCCCCCGTGGTCGGTGTCGGCGGACAACTCTAGACCGTGACGAGCCGGGGGTCGGAGACCGCGACGAGCCGGGGGTCGGAGACCGCGACGAGCCGGGGGTCGGAGACCGCGACGAGCCGGGGGTCGGAGACCGCGACGAGCCGGGGGCGGCCCGTGCCGCCGCAGCCCCGGAACGACCCGCCGGCCGGCCACCTCCGCCGCAGCCCCGGTAACCCGGGAGCGGCCCGGCGCGCCGCTGCCTATCCTTGGCGACGACATGCAGAATCCAGCCGCACCCGCCGCACCCGACACCGTCCGCGAGCTGCACCGCCGCCTGCCCGCCCTGATGTTCCGCGACCAGCGCCGGCTCCAGCGCCGCCTCGACGGGGTCCGCCGGCTGCGGGACCCGCAGCGGCGCGAGGCCGCGCTCGCCGAGATCGCCGCCGACGTCGCCCGGGCCGAGCAGCGCCTGGCGGGCCGCCGGGCGGCGGTGCCACGGATCACGTACCCCGTCGGGCTGCCGGTCAGCGAGCGCAAGGACGACATCGCGGACGCGATCCGCGACCACCAGGTGGTGATCGTCGCGGGCGAGACCGGCTCCGGCAAGACCACCCAGCTGCCCAAGATCTGCCTGGAGCTGGGGCGCGGGGTGCACGGGCTGATCGGGCACACCCAGCCCCGTCGGCTGGCCGCCCGCACGGTCGCGGACCGGATCGCCGAGGAGCTCGGCACCGAGCTGGGCGACGTGGTCGGCTACAAGGTCCGCTTCACCGACCAGGTCAGCGACCGCAGCCTGGTCAAGCTGATGACCGACGGCATCCTGCTGGCCGAGCTGCAGACCGACCGGATGCTGCGCCAGTACGACACCCTGATCATCGACGAGGCGCACGAGCGCAGCCTGAACATCGACTTCATCCTGGGCTACCTCAGGCAGCTCCTCCCCCGCCGGCCCGACCTGAAGGTGGTCATCACCTCGGCGACCATCGAGACCGAGCGGTTCGCGAAGCACTTCGCCGATGCCGAGGGCAACCCCGCGCCGGTCGTGGAGGTCTCCGGGCGGACGTACCCGGTGGAGGTGCGGTACCGGCCGCTGGTCGAGGTCGTCGAGGCCGAGAACGACGGGGACGACGGGGACGAGGAGAACGTCCGCGACCAGATCGAGGCGATCGGCGACGCGGTCGAGGAGCTGGCCGCCGAGGGGCCGGGCGACGTCCTGGTCTTCCTCAGCGGCGAGCGGGAGATCCGGGACACCGCCGACGCGCTGGGCAAGCTGGTGGAGCGCAAGCCAGCACTGCGCGGCACCGAGATCCTGCCGCTGTACGCCCGGCTGTCGGCCGCCGAGCAGCACCGGGTGTTCGCCCCGCACGCCGGGCGCCGGGTCGTGCTCGCCACCAACGTCGCGGAGACGTCGCTGACCGTGCCCGGCATCAAGTACGTGGTGGACCCGGGCACCGCCCGGATCTCGCGCTACTCCAGTCGGTTGAAGGTGCAGCGGCTGCCGATCGAGCCGATCTCCCAGGCGTCGGCCAACCAGCGCAAGGGCCGCTGCGGGCGTACCTCGGACGGCATCTGCATCCGGCTGTACGACGAGCAGGACTTCCTGGCCCGCCCCGAGTTCACCGACCCGGAGATCCTGCGCACCAACCTGGCGTCGGTCATCCTCCAGATGACCTCGATCGGGCTGGGTGACGTCGCCGCGTTCCCGTTCATCGACCCGCCGGACCGGCGCAACATCGCCGACGGCGTGAACCTGCTGCACGAGCTGGGCGCGCTCGACCCGGCCGAGACCGACCCGGCGAAGCGGCTCACCCCGCTGGGCCGGCGGCTGGCCCAGCTCCCCGTCGACCCCCGGCTGGCCCGGATGGTCGTCGAGGGCGAGCGCAACGGCTGCGCCACCGAGGTGCTGGTGATCGCCGCCGCCCTGTCCATCCAGGACCCTCGGGAGCGGCCGGCGGAGAAGCAGGCCCAGGCCGACCAGGCGCACGCCCGGTTCACCGACAAGGAGTCCGACTTCGTCGCGCTGCTCAACCTGTGGCGGTACCTGCGCGAGCAGCAGCGGGAGCTGTCGTCCAGCGCCTTCCGCCGGATGTGCCGGGCGGAGTACCTGAACTACCTGCGGGTCCGCGAGTGGCAGGACATCGTCAGCCAGCTGCGCCAGGTGCTGCGTACGCCGGAGCAGGGCGGCGGGCGGCCGGCGCCGGACGGCGGGAACGGCGGGGACGGCGGGCGGCGCCGGGGCGGGGCGGACCTGCCGGAGGAGATCGACACCCCGCGGGTGCACCAGTCGCTGTTGGCCGGGCTGCTCTCCCACATCGGGCTCAAGGACGCGCAGAAGCACGAGTACCTGGGCGCCCGGGGCGCCAAGTTCGGCCTGTTCCCCGGCTCGGCGCTGTTCAGGAAGCCGCCGCGCTGGGTGATGTCCGCCGAGCTCGTGGAGACCTCCCGGCTCTGGGGGCGGGTCAACGGCCGCATCGAGCCCGAATGGGTCGAACCGCTCGCCCAGCACCTGGTCAGACGCAGCTACAGCGAGCCGCACTGGGAGAAGAAGCAGGCGGCGGTGATGGCGTACGAGAAGGTCACCCTGTACGGCGTCCCGATCGTCACGTCGCGGAAGGTCAACTTCGGCCGGATCGACCCGGCGTTGTCCCGGGAGCTGTTCATCCGGCACGCCCTGGTGGAGGGCGACTGGTCCACCCACCACCAGTTCTGGAAGGACAACCGGAAGCTGCTCGCCGACGTCGAGGAGCTGGAGAACCGGGCCCGGCGCCGGGACATCCTGGTCGACGACGAGACGATCTTCCAGTTCTACGACGAGCGGATCCCCGCCGACGTGGTCTCCGGCCGGCACTTCGACGCCTGGTGGAAGAAGACCCGGCGGGAGCGGCCGGACCTGCTCACCTTCAGCCGCGAGCTGCTGGTGCACGCGGGCCGGGGCGGGGTCGACGAGGCCGACTACCCGGACGAGTGGTCCGCCGACGGGGTGACGCTGCCGCTGACGTACACCTTCGACCCGGGCACCCCCACCGACGGGGTGACCGTGGACATCCCGCTGCCGCTGCTCAACCAGGTGCCGGCGGAGAGCTTCGACTGGCAGGTGCCCGGCCTGCGCGAGGAGCTGGTGGTCGCGCTGATCCGGTCGCTGCCCAAGGCGATCCGGCGCAACTTCGTCCCGGTGCCCGACTACGCCCGCGCGGCCCTGGCGGCGATGCCGGCGGGCCAGGAGCCGCTGCTGGACGCGCTGACCCGGCAGCTGCGCCGGATGACCGGGGTGACCGTGCCCCGGGACGCCTGGGACGTCGAGCGGCTGCCGCCGCACCTGCGGGTCACCTTCCGGGTCACCGACGAGGAGAACAAGCCGGTGGCCGAGGGCAAGGACCTGCCGGCGCTGCAACGCCGGCTCCGCCAGGAGGTACGCCAGGTGGTGGCCGCCGCCGCGCCGGACGTGGCCCGCAGCGGCCTGACGGAGTGGAGCATCGGCGCGCTGCCGCGCACCATCGAGCAGGTCCGCGCCGGGTACGCGGTCACGGCGTACCCGGCGCTGGTGGACGAGGGCGACACCGTCGGGGTGAAGGTGTTCGACACCGAGGCCGAGCAGGCCGCCGCGCACTGGGCGGGCACCCGCCGGCTGCTGCGGCTGACCCTGCCGTCGCCGGCGAAGTTCCTGCAGGGGCGGCTGTCCAACGAGGCGAAGCTGGCGCTGAGCCGCAACCCGCACGGGGGCGTGCAGCAGCTCATCTCCGACGCCACCGGGGCGGCGATCGACAGGCTCGTGGCCGACGCCGGCGGCCCGGCCTGGGACGCCGAGGGCTTCGCCGCGCTGCGCGAGGCCGTCCGCGCCGACCTGGTCGACACGGTGGTCGAGGTGATGGGCCGGGTCCGCCAGGTCCTCACCGCCGCGTACGCGGTCGAGCAGCGGCTCGGCCGGACCCAGAACCTGGCGGTCGTGAGCGCCCTGGCCGACATCCGGGCCCAGCTCTCCGGCCTGGTGCACGCCGGGTTCGTCACCGAGACCGGGTACGCCCGCCTGCCCGACCTGCTGCGCTACCTGACGGCGATCGAGCGGCGGCTGGACCGGCTGCCCGGTAACCCGCAGCGGGACCGCCAGCAGCAGGACCGGATCGCGGCCGTCCAGCGGGAGTACGACGACATGCTCGCCGCGCTGCCGCCGAGCCGCCGCCGCTCGGCGGCTGTCCGGCAGATCCGCTGGATGATCGAGGAGCTGCGGGTGAACGTGTTCGCCCAGGCGCTGGGCACCCCGTACCCGGTCTCGGAGCAGCGGATCTACCGGGCGATGGACGACGCCGAGGGATGAACCGCGCCGACCCGCCCCCGCCTGCGCTCGGGCAGCGGGCGGGGGCGGGCCGGCACGGCGGTCGCGGTCAGTGCACCGGGGCGGGCACCGCGCGACCGACCGGGAGGCCCCGGACCGAGTTGGTGAGCGGCGTCCCGGGGCGGTGTTCCGGGTACGCGTGCGCCCACCAGGCCCGGTTCTCCCGGTACCAGTGGAAGACCTCGGTCAGCCCGTCGGCGAACCGGATCTGCGGCTCGAAGCCGAGCTCCTCCTGGATCTTCGTGTAGTCGAGGGAGTACCGCTGGTCCTGTACCTTGCGGTCGGCGACGTGCCGGACCCGGTCCCAGCCGGCCCCGGCCAGCAGCAGGATCTTCTCGGCCAGCGCCCGGTTCGTCAGCTCGACGTCGCCGCCGATGTTGTAGACCTCGCCGGCGCGCCCCTTCGCCAGCACCAGCGAGATCGCCCGGCAGTGGTCGTCGACGTGCAGCCACTCGCGGACCGCGCCGCCGTCGCCGTGCAGGGTGATGTCGCCGCCGGTGAGCAGGCTGGTGACGAAGCGCGGAATGACCTTCTCCACGTGCTGGTACGGGCCGTAGTTGTTGGCGCAGCGGGTGATCGACACGTCGACGTCGTACGTGCGCCAGTAGGAGCGGACCACGCAGTCGCTGGCCGCCTTCGACGCCGCGTACGGGGAGTTGGGCTCCAGCAGGCAGCGCTCGGTCCACGAGCCGTCGGTGATCGACCCGTACACCTCGTCGGTGGAGACGTGCACCACCCGGCCCACGCCCGCCCGGGCGCAGGCGGCCAACAGGTGGTGCGAGCCCATCACGTTCGTCTCGAAGAACGGCGCCGGGTCGTCGATCGACCGGTCCACGTGGGACTCGGCCGCGAAGTGCACGACCGCGTCGTGCCCGGGGACGAGGTCCGCGAGCAGTTCGCGGTCGCAGATGTCGCCGTGCACGAAGGCCAGCCGGGGGTGGCTGGCGGGCAGGTTGTGCCGGTCACTGGCGTAGGTCAGCTTGTCGATCACCGTGACGTCGCAGTCCTCGAACCCGACGTACCGCCCGTTCAGCAGGCACCGGGTGAAGTGCGATCCGATGAAGCCGGCACCGCCGGTAACCAGGATCCTCATGTGGTGGCCTCCCTGCCACGCGAACCCGCGCATCGACTCCTCCACACGACCTCGCCGTGTGGTTCGCCCGCGCACCGGCCGGGTCCGGATCCCCCGAGCGTCCGGCGGTACTGCGAGTAGTGGGGCGTTCTGCCCCTGTGCAAGGCTCCACCATAAGCGACAAGGCGGCACATATGTGGACATTCGGTGCGCTTAAGGTCGATTTACCTCAGTGAGGCTATAACGGGATGCCCCCCTCAACGCGGCTCCACGCCGGGCGGCAGGTCGTCCTGCGCAATCGCGGCGTGGACGTACTCCATGAGGATGCGCCGCAGCTCGCGCCCGGCGTGGGTGGGCACCACGTCGCGGCGGCGGGCCACCGCGATGGTCCGACGCACCCCGGGCGGGGCCAGCCGGGTGACCCGGATGCCGGGGCGGCGGGCCACCACCATGCCCGGCACGAGCGCCGCCCCGAGGCCGGCCTCGACGAAGCCGAGTACGGCGTCCATCTCGCCCCCGTCGACGGACACGGTGGGCTCGAACCCCGCCTCCCGGCACGCCTGGAGGGTGGCGTCGCGCAGGTCGTACCCCTCGCGGAACATCACGAGGGGCCGGCCGCGCAGGTCGGTGATGCGCAGCTCGCCGTTCGGCAGGGTGCCCGGCAACTCGTCGAGGGAGGCCACCACCAGGCTCTCCCGCAGGATCGGATCGGCACGCAGCCCTGGGTCCGCACCCTGGGCGGGCATGATGATCAGTGCCAGGTCGAGGTCGCCCCGGAGCAGGTCGCGGACCAGGTCCTGCGAGCCGCCCTCCTCCACCCGCAGGTCGACGTTCGGGTGGGCGTCGCGGAACCGGCGCAGCACCGGCGGGGCCAAAGAGGTGGCCAGGCTCGGGGTGGCGCCGAGGCGCACCCGGCCGCGCCGCAGGCCGACCAGTTCCTGCACCTCTCGGGTGGCCGTCTCCACGTCCGCGAGGATGCGCTTGGCCAGCGGCAGCAGCACCTCGCCGGCGGCCGTGAGGGCGATCCTGCCCCGCACCCGCTCGAACAGCGGGGTCCCGAGGTCGGTCTCCAGGGCGTGAATTTGCTTACTCAGCGAGGGCTGGGTGATGCCGACGAGGTCAGCGGCCTGGGTGAAATGTCGTAGTTCTGCGACCGCGACGAAGTATCGGAGCTGATGGAGCTGCACCTACATAGCTTAAAGCTATCAAGACTGCGACTTCGATGCATTGGACGACTAATCCAAGTACTCCTAGCGTCGGTCTCGTGGTAGTCACGAAAACTCGGTCGCCCATCCGCTCCAGCGTCGGCCTCAAGGCCGTCATGGCGGTGACGGGCATCCTCCTGGTGCTGTTCCTCGTCGTGCACATGCTCGGCAACCTCAAGGTGTTCACGGGGGAGACCTCGTTCGACCACTACGCGCACTGGCTGCGCGAGCTCGGCAGCCCGCTGCTGCCCCCGACCGGGTACCTGTGGCTGCAGCGCACGGTCCTGCTCGTGGCCGTGCTGGCCCACATCGGCGCGGCGACCGCGCTCGCCCTGCGCGCCCGGGCCGCCCGGCCGGTCCGGTACGCCCACCGCAAGGCCGTGAAGGGCAGCTACGCCGCCCGCACGATGCGCTGGGGTGGGGTGATCATCCTGCTCTTCGTGATCTACCACATCCTGGACCTGACCACCGGTCACCTGAACCCCCAGGGCGACGCCGGCAACCCGTACGGCAACGTGGTCGCCGACTTCGCCCCGGAGCGCTGGTACGTCACGCTCTTCTACACCCTGGCGATCGTGGCGGTGGGCTTCCACCTGCGCCACGGCGCCTTCAGCGCGTTCCGCAGCCTCGGCCAGCAGACCCCGAAGGGTGAGCGCCGGGCGCGCGCCGTCGCGCTGGTCCTCGCCGTCGCGCTCAGCGCCGGCTACCTGGTGGTCCCGTTCGCCGTACTCACCGGATTGGTGGCCTGACCATGGATCTCTACACCGAGGGCGACCCGATCGCCGACACCAAGGCTCCCGACGGCCCGATCGAGACCCGCTGGGACCGCCGCCGCTTCTCGGCCAAGCTGGTCAACCCGGCCAACCGCCGGAAGATGACGGTGATCGTGGTCGGCACCGGCCTGGCCGGCGGCTCGGCCGCGGCCACGCTGGGCGAGCAGGGATACCAGGTCAAGTCGTACTGCTACCAGGACAGTCCGCGCCGGGCGCACTCGATCGCGGCGCAGGGCGGCATCAACGCCGCGAAGAACTACCGCAACGACGGCGACTCGGTGCACCGGCTGTTCTACGACACCGTCAAGGGCGGCGACTTCCGCTCCCGGGAGTCGAACGTGCACCGGCTGGCCGAGGTGTCGGTCAACATCATCGACCAGTGCGTGGCGCAGGGCGTGCCGTTCGCCCGCGAGTACGGCGGCCTGCTCGACACCCGCTCGTTCGGCGGCGCGCAGGTGCAGCGCACCTTCTACGCCCGGGGCCAGACGGGTCAGCAGCTGCTGCTCGGGGCGTACCAGGCCCTCGAACGGCAGATCGGCCTGGGCAACGTGGAGATGAACGCCCGGCACGAGATGCTCGAGCTGATCGTCGTCGACGGCCGGGCCCGCGGCATCGTGGTCCGTGACCTGGTCACCGGCGAGATCACATGCGAGTTCGCGGACGCCGTCGTGCTCGCCTCCGGCGGCTACGGCAACGTCTTCTACCTCTCCACCAACGCCAAGGGCTGCAACGTCACCGCCACCTGGCGGGCGCACCGCAAGGGCGCGTACTTCGCCAACCCCTGCTACACCCAGATCCACCCGACCTGCATCCCGGTCTCCGGCGACCACCAGTCGAAGCTGACCCTGATGAGCGAGTCGCTGCGCAACGACGGCCGGGTGTGGGTGCCGAAGGCCGAGGGCGACGACCGCAACCCGAAGGACATCCCCGAGGACGAGCGGGACTACTACCTGGAGCGGATCTACCCCTCCTTCGGCAACCTGGTGCCCCGGGACATCGCCTCCCGGGCCGCCAAGGCCGTCTGCGACCAGGGCCGCGGCGTCGGCCCGAGCGGGCTGGGCGTCTACCTGGACTTCGCCGACGCCATCGGGCGCCTGGGTCGCAGCGCCGTCGAGGCGAAGTACGGCAACCTCTTCGAGATGTACGAGCGGATCACCGGCGAGGACCCGTACGAGGTCCCGATGCGGATCTACCCCGCCGTGCACTACACGATGGGTGGCCTGTGGGTCGACTACGACCTCCAGTCGACCGTCCCGGGCCTGTTCGTGATCGGCGAGGCCAACTTCTCCGACCACGGCGCGAACCGCCTCGGCGCCTCCGCGCTGATGCAGGGCCTCGCGGACGGCTACTTCGTGCTGCCCAACACGATCGCCAACTACCTGGCCGGCGGCCCGTTCGAGAAGGTCGACGCCAGCCACCCGGCGGCGGTCGAAGCACGCGCGGACGTCGAGGACCGGATCCGGCGGCTGCTGGCGGTCGACGGCGACCGGACGGTCGACTCGTTCCACCGCGAGCTGGGCCAGATCATGTGGGAACACTGCGGCATGGAGCGCACCGACGCCGGGCTGCGCAAGGCGATCGACGAGATCCGGGCGCTGCGCGAGCAGTTCTGGACGCGGGTGCGGGTGCTCGGCGACGGCGAGGGGCTCAACCAGTCGCTGGAGAAGGCCGGCCGGGTGGCCGACTTCTTCGAGCTGGCCGAGCTCATGTGCATCGACGCCCTGCACCGCGAGGAGTCCTGCGGCGGCCACTTCCGCGCCGAGCACCAGACCTCCGACGGTGAGGCGCAGCGCGACGACGACCGGTTCTCGTACGTCGCCGCCTGGGAGTTCACCGCGACCGGCCAGCCGTCGGTGCTGCACAAGGAAGACCTGAAGTTCGAATACGTCCACCCCACGCAGCGGAGCTACAAGTGAATCTGACCCTGCGCATCTGGCGCCAGAAAGGCCCTGAGGACAAGGGTCGGATGGTGACCTACCAGGTCGACGACGTCTCCCCCGACATGTCGTTCCTGGAGATGCTCGACGTGCTCAACGAGCGGCTCATCCTCGCCGGCGAGGAGCCGGTCGCGTTCGACCACGACTGCCGCGAGGGCATCTGCGGCATGTGCGGCATGATGATCAACGGCGAGGCGCACGGGCCGCAGCGCGGCACCACGGCCTGCCAACTGCACATGCGACAGTTCTCCGACGGCGACACGATCGACATCGAGCCGTGGCGGGCCCGGGCCTTCCCGGTCATCAAGGACCTGGTGGTCAACCGCGGCGCGTTCGACAGGATCATCGCCGCGGGCGGGTACATCACCGCGCCGACCGGCAGCGCGCCCGAGGCGCACTCGGTGCCGGTCGCCAAGGCCAACGCGGACGCCGCCTTCGAGTCGGCGGCCTGCATCGGCTGCGGCGCGTGCGTGGCGGCCTGCCCGAACGGCTCCGGCATGCTGTTCACCGCCGCCAAGGTCACCCAGCTCTCGCTGCTGCCGCAGGGCCAGCCCGAGCGCTACACCCGGGTGATCGGCATGCTGGACGCGCACGACGAGGCCGGCTTCGGCGGCTGCACCAACGCCGGTGAGTGCACCGCGGTCTGCCCGAAGGGCATCCCGCTGAACACCATCGGCCGGCTCAACCGCGACTACCTCAAGGCGACCGCCGTCCGCGGGGACACCCCGGGCAGCTGACCCGGCCGCCGGCCCGAGGCCCGCGAACACACCGACCGCCGTGCCCGCGACAGGGGCACGGCGGTCGGCCGTCTGCGGACCTGGGCGGCCCCGACCCCGGCGCGGCCAGCGCCTCGGCAGGTCCGACTCACCGCCGAGCACGGCACGGTCCACGCGGGCCCTGTGGAGCTGCCCCGTCGACGCGCCCGCGGCCCGGCCGACCCCGACCCGCCCCGGGTGACCCGGCGGGTGAGCGGGGCGAGGCTGACACCCACCGCCCCACGCGCGACACCCGCGAACGTCTGCCCCGCCCGCGCGGGCAGCTCCACAGGCCCCGCCCAACAGTGCCGGCCCCTCCCGACCAGCCGCGATCCGCGCACCTCGGGGCGGGCCCGCGACCGGGCGACCGCATGGGCCCCGTGTCATGCTCGCTCCATGAGGTCGGGGGCACACGCAGCGCAGTCTCTTCCCCTAGGGTGGCGGGAACAGTGATCCGTATCCATCGACGGGAGAGACGATTGACCATCCGGGTGAACCGCAGGACCGCGCTGGGATTCGGAACGGTGGCCACGGCCGGGGCGGTGTTGGGCACCGCCGGGCCGGCGTCCGCCGCCGCCGTCGCCACCACGCCCCGCCAGGCCGCCGACCAGGTGGCCGCCGCGTACGCCGAGGAGACAGCGCTCGCGGGGGGCAGCTGGCGGGCGTACGTCAGCGTCGCCGACCCGGGCGGCGCGCCGCAGGTGGCCGTCGCCGACGAGTCGAACGTCCTGCTCCAGGCGTACAGCGTCAACAAGGTCGCGGTGGCCACGGCGGTGCTCGACAAGGTGGACCGGGGGCTGCTGACGCTCAGCCAACGGGTCGACGTCACAGCCTCGATCGTGGTCCCGGGCGGGGACGGCATCTTCAGCCTCGACGGCGCGTACCCGAGCAGCGTCACCCTCGGGCACGCGCTGGCCGCCCTGCTCACCGTCTCCGACGACACCGCCGTGCGGCTCTGCGGCCTGGTCTGCCCGGCCGCCGAGCTCAATCAGATCCTCGTGGCGAAGGGCTTCCCGAACACGCAGGTGGAGCCGGTGGCCAACCCGAACCGCTTCTACCTCGGCACCAGCACCCCGCGGGAGACCCACGACCTGCTCCGCGCGCTGGTGGGGGGCACGCTGCTCTCGCCCGCCTCGACGTCGTTCCTGCTCAACCTGCTGCGCTCCCCCATCGCGTTCACCGACGGCATCCGGCGCGAGATGTCCTCCGCCGAGCGCGCCCGGATCGGCACCAAGGCGGGCTGGTTCGGCAGCGCCCGGCAGGAGGCGGGGGTGATCTTCGACGCGTCCGGCGCGCCGGTGCTCACGTACGCGCTGTTCGCCGACGGCCAGGCCCGCCCGGACGACTTCGGCGCGACCCATCCCGCGGTGCAGGCCCGGGCCCGGATGGGCCGCCGCTTCCTGACCGCGGTCGATGGGCTCGCCGGCACGGGGCGCACCTATCGCGCGCCGGCGCACCGCCCCAGCAACGGCGGCTGACCCGGGCCCGCGTCGCCCGCGCCCCGGGCGGGCCGGCCCCGCGCCGGCCCGCCCGGGGACGACCCGGCGGGTGCGCCGGTGGCCTACCGTGTACTGGCGGGGGCGACCGGTTGAAGGGGGAGCGCGACGATGGCGGAACCAGCGGGACAGGGCGGACGACGGGCACTCGCGCGGCGGCTGCCCGGGGCGGCCGGACTGGCCGCGGTCGCCGGCCTGGCCTGGGTGGGGCGGGACGTGCCGGCGGCGCTGGGCGGCCGGCTCACCGGGGCCCGCGCCGAGCGGGCGGCCCGTTCGCCCCAGTTCCGCGACGGCACCTTCCACAACCGGCCGGGCTCCCGGTCGATGCCCGGCGCGGTGGACCGCAACCTCGTCCGCGAGCTGATCTTCGGCAAGCAGAAGCGCCGGCCGAGCGCGGAGGTGCCGCTGCTGCGCCCGGCCGACGCGCCCGCCGCGGCCGACGGGCGCGAGCTGAACGTCGTCTGGTACGGCCACGCCTCCACCCTGGTCGAGATCGAGGGGCGGCGGGTGCTGCTCGACCCGGTGTGGAGCGACCGGTGCTCCCCGTCGGCGCTGGTCGGGCCGCGCCGGCTGCACGAGCCGCCGGTGGGCCTGCACGAACTGCCGGCCGTGGACGCGATCCTGATCTCCCACGACCACTACGACCACCTCGACATGGCCACCGTGCGGGAGCTGACGGCCCGGCAGGCCGCGCCGTTCCTGGTGCCGCTCGGCGTCGGGGCGCACCTGGACCGGTGGGGCGTGCCGGAGCACCGGATCGTCGAGCTGGACTGGTCGGAGAGCCACCGGGTCGGCGAGCTGACGATCACCGCCACCGCCGCCCAGCACTTCTCCGGTCGGGGTCTGCGCCGCGACGGCACGCTGTGGAGCTCCTGGGTGGTGGCGGGCGCGCACCGGCGGGTCTTCTACACCGGCGACTCCGGCTACTTCGACGGGTACGCCGAGATCGGCGCCGAGCACGGCCCGTTCGACGTGACGCTGATGCAGATCGGCGCGTACGACCGGGCGTGGCCGAGCATCCACATGTTCCCGGAGGAGGCCGTCGCCGCCCACCTCGACCTGCGCGGCGGGTTGTTCGTCCCGGTGCACTGGGCGACGTTCAACCTGGCCCTGCACGACTGGTCGGAGCCGGTGGACCGGCTGTGGGCCGAGGCGAAGGCCCGCGACGTCCGGCTCGCCGTCCCCCGCCCCGGCGAGCGGGTGGTGGTGGACGACCCGCCCCCGGTCGACGGCTGGTGGCAGGCCGTGGCCTGAGCGGCGCCCGCCCGCCAGCCCGCGAACGCGCGCGCCTTCAGAGCACGAACGCGTCCGTCCAGAGCGCGCCGGAGCGGCCGGAGAGCGCGTCCAGCATCGCCACCGCCTGCCCGTCGGTGAGCTGGGCGACGAAGTCGACGATGGCGCGTCCCCGCGCCCGGCCGATCCGCTCCGGCGTACGCGGGTGCAGCTCCGCCTCGGCCAGCTCCACCAGGTCGTGCAGCCGACGCGGCAGCCGGGACTCCTCCTCCGGGTCGAGCAGCCACTCCCACAGCGCCTCGACCAGCGTGCCCAGCAGCCGGGCCTGGCCGCGCTGGTGCAGGGCGAGGTCCGGCCGGGCCAGCACGAACCGGTGGTGGACGAACTTGAGCACCTGCACCTCGTGCCACTGCGCCGGGGCGAGCAGCACGTGCCCGGAGCGCATCGACGGCGCGTCGGTCACGGTGATCGCGTCCACGAGCCGGGTGGTCCACCGGGCGGAGAACCGGGCCACGTACTGCTCGGCCTCGATCGAGCCGTCGAACGGCAGCGCCAGCAGCCCCTCGACCAACTCCTCCCGGACGTGCTCGACGGCCGCGGCGAACGCCTCGTCGTCGGCGATCCAGCTGTCCTTGCGGTGCAACTGCCGGCGCAGCCGTTCGATGGCCGCCCCCGGGCGGCGGGCCGCCCCGGCCAGGGCCGGCTCGGTGACCGCGCGGAAGTGCCCGTTCTCCCGCTGCCAGGCCATCAGCTCGGCGGCCACCGCGCCCTGCTGGAGCACCCCGACCCGGTAGAAGTCCTCCACGTCGTGGATGGCGTACGCGATGTCGTCGGCGGTGTCCATCACCGACGCCTCGACGGTCTGCTGCCAGTCGGCGATCCGGCCGGCGAACGGCTCCCGGGCCTGCCGCAGGTCGTCCAGCTCCGTGCGGTACGCGCCGAACTTCGCCGAGCCGCTGTCGGGGTCGTCCGGCGGTGCGGCCGCGCCGCGCGGCGGCGGGTCGAGGTGCCGCGGATGGGGATCGGGGTGGTCCAGCCGCGTCCACGGGTACTTCAGCATCGCCGCCCGGACCGCCGCGGTCAGGTCGAGCCCGGTGGTGGCCGCGCCCCGGATCTCGGTGCTGGTGACGATCCGGTACGACTGCGCGTTGCCCTCGAAGCCGTCGGCCAGGCCGAGACGTTGCCGGGCCAGCCGGTCGAGCACCCGCTCCCCCAGGTGCCCGAACGGCGGGTGCCCGAGGTCGTGGGCGAGCGCGGCGGCCTCCACCACGTCCGGGTCGCAGCCGCCGAGCTTGTCCAGCAGGTCCCGCCGGCGCCCGTCGGCGGTGAGCCGCTCGGCGATCGCCCGGGCCACCTGGGCGACCTTCAGGCTGTGGGTGAGCCGGTTGTGCACCAGCAGACCGGAGCCGCCGGGACTGACCACCTGGGTGACCCCGCCCAGCCGGGCGAAGAAGGGCGAGGCGATGATGCGGTCCCGGTCGGCGCGGAAGGGGCTGCCGGCGAGGTCACCGAGGGCGCGGGCGCTGCCGCCGAACAGCCGCCGCGCCCGCGGGTCAGCGGGAAGATCCATGATCGCCACGCTAGCAGCGGACGGCGGGTGCGCCGCCAGCTCGTCGGGAGCGACCGGCACAATGCAGGACGGAACCCACCCGAGAAGGCGGATCAGATGACCCAGTCTGTGCACCAGCGGATCGCCGACGAGCTCGGCGTCGCCGAACGTCAGGTCCGGGCGGCCGTGGAGCTGCTCGACGGCGGCGCCACCGTGCCGTTCATCGCCCGCTACCGTAAGGAGGCCACCGGCCTGCTCGACGACGCCCAGCTGCGCACGCTGGAGGAGCGCCTGCGCTACCTGCGCGAGCTGGACGAGCGCCGCGCCGCGGTGCTGGAGTCCATCCGCAGCCAGGGCAAGCTCGACGAGGCGCTGGAAGCGCAGATCATGGCGGCCGACTCGAAGTCGCGGCTGGAGGACATCTACCTGCCGTACAAGCCGAAGCGGCGCACCCGGGCGCAGATCGCCCGCGAGGCCGGGCTGGAGCCCCTCGCGGACGCCCTGCTGGCCGACCCGACGCAGGACCCGAAGGCGACCGCCGCCGGGTACGTCGACGCGGACAAGGGCGTGGCCGACGCCGCCGCCGCGCTGGACGGCGCGCGGGCCATCCTCATCGAGCGCTTCGCCGAGGACGCCGACCTGATCGGCACGCTGCGCGAGCAGATGTGGTCGCGGGGCCGGCTGGTGTCCCGGGTACGCGAGGGCCAGGAGTCGGCCGGGGCCAAGTTCGCCGACTACTTCGACTTCGCCGAGCCGTACCCGAAGCTCCCCTCGCACCGCATCCTGGCGATGTTCCGGGGCGAGAAGGAGGGCGCGCTCGACCTGACGATGGACCCGGAGCCGGAGGGCGACTCCGACGCCGTGGCCAGCGGCCCGAGCCGGTACGAGGCGGCGATCGCCGCCCGGTTCGGCGTCGCCGACCAGGGGCGCCCGGCAGACAGGTGGCTGGCCGACACGGTGCGCTGGGCCTGGCGTACGCGGATCCTCATCCACCTCGGCGCGGACCTGCGCATGCGGCTGTGGCAGGCCGCCGAGGAGGAGGCGGTGCGGGTGTTCGCCACCAACCTGCGCGACCTGCTGCTCGCCGCCCCGGCCGGCACGCGGGCGACGATGGGGCTGGACCCGGGCCTGCGGACCGGGGTCAAGGTGGCGGTGGTCGACGCGACGGGCAAGGTGGTGGCCACCGACACGATCTACCCGCACGAGCCGCGCCGGCAGTGGGACGCCTCGATCGACACCCTGGCGAGGCTGGCGGCGGCGCACCGGGTGGAGCTGGTCGCCATCGGCAACGGCACCGCCAGCCGGGAGACGGACAAGCTGGCCGGCGACCTGATCAAGCGGCACCCGGAGCTGAAACTGACCAAGGTGGTGGTGTCCGAGGCCGGCGCGTCGGTCTACTCCGCCTCCGCGTACGCCTCGCAGGAGCTGCCGGGCCTGGACGTGTCGCTGCGCGGCGCGGTCTCCATCGCCCGCCGCCTCCAGGACCCGCTCGCCGAACTGGTGAAGATCGACCCGCGCTCGATCGGCGTGGGGCAGTACCAGCACGACCTGTCCGAGGTGAAGCTCTCCCGTTCGCTGGACGCAGTGGTCGAGGACTGCGTGAACGCCGTCGGGGTGGACGTCAACACCGCGTCCGCGCCGTTGCTGACCCGGGTGTCGGGCATCGGCGCGGGGCTGGCGGAGAACATCGTGCTGCACCGGGACGCCAACGGCCCGTTCCGCACCCGGGCCGACCTGAGGAAGGTGCCCCGGCTCGGCCCGAAGGCGTTCGAGCAGTGCGCCGGCTTCCTGCGCATCCCCGGCGGCGACGACCCGCTGGACTCCTCCAGCGTGCACCCCGAGGCGTACCCGGTGGTGCGGCGGATCCTGGCCCACACCGGACGGGACGTACGCGCGCTGATCGGGCAGAGCGGCATCCTGCGCGGGCTGCGGGCCACCGACTTCGTCGACGACACGTTCGGCCTGCCCACCGTGACCGACATCCTCGCCGAGCTGGAGAAGCCGGGCCGCGACCCGCGCCCGGAGTTCCGGACGGCGACGTTCGTCGAGGGCGTGGAGACGATCGGCGACCTGACCCCGGGCATGATCCTGGAGGGCGTGGTCACCAACGTGGCGGCGTTCGGGGCGTTCGTCGACGTCGGCGTGCACCAGGACGGCCTGGTCCACGTCTCGGCGATGTCGCGGACGTTCGTCAAGGACCCGCGCGACGTGGTGAAGTCCGGCGACGTGGTCCGGGTCAAGGTCCTCGACGTCGACGTGCCGCGCAAGCGGATCTCGCTGACGCTGCGGCTGGAGGACGACGCCGAGCCCGGCGCCGGGCGGGGCGGCGACGGCGGCCGGCGCGAGCGCGGCGGTCCCCGCGGCGAGCAGTCCGCCGAGCGGGGCGGCGGCCGGGGCGGCCAGGGGCGCGGCGGCTCGCGGGGCGGCCCGCAGCGGCAGGGCCGGGCCGGCGGCACCCCGCCGCCGGCCAACGGGGCGATGGCGGACGCGCTGCGCCGCGCCGGTCTCGCCTGACGGCGGCGCGGCGTCCTCCGGCAGCGACCGCGCTCGGCTCCCGGGCGCGGTCGCTGCCGGCCGCGCTCCAGGGGCGAGGCCGCCGCCGGTGGTGCTGCGGCGGCTCCTGGGGCGAGGGCCTTCCGGCAGCGCCTCCGGCGGCCCCTGGGGCGAGGGCCTTCCGGCGGTGGCTCCAGCGGCCCCTCGGCGAGGCCGCCGCCGGCGGTGGCTCCGGCGGCCCCTCTGGAGCTGCCCCGTCCACGCGCCCGCCTGCGGCTGGTCAGGCGTGCGACGGCGGCTGCCCCGCCCGTGGGGGCAGCTCCAGAGGGACCGAGGACGGTCGGGATCCGATCCGCTGCCCGGGGCGGCCTCCGGTGCCGACGGCCGGGGCGGCCTCCGATGCCGACGGCCGGGGCGGGCGTACCGTCGCCGTCATGGGTTCCGACGACGGCCTCGCGTGGCGGCAGCGGCAGCGGCGGGCGGTGCGGGCGCACGCCGAGGCCGACGAGCGGCGGCGGGCGGCCGAGCGCGCCGAGGCCGCACGGATCGTGGCCTGGTTCGTGGCCGAGGCGACCCGGCGGGGGCTGCCGCCCACCCGGCTCACCGCCGTGCCGTACGCGGGCCGTGGTCGCTACCGGACCAGGCTGACGGGCTGGTACGTCGACCGGGCCCACACCCGTGCGGTGGACACGGCCGGCCGGTGGTACCTGCTGACCGTGCCGGCCAGCCTGCGCGCCCGCGTCCTCGGGGCCGACCCGCCGCCCGGCCCCGCGCCCCTGATCGTCGGCGAGGGCGGGCGCGACGGCGAGTCGATGCCGCTGCGCGACATGCTCACCCGCCGACTGGAGGCCGGCGACGACGCGGGTTGAGCCCGGCCCGACGGCCGGACGGGTTCAGCGCCCGGCGACCCCGGTCCGGGCCGCCCGGCGCCTGACCCGCCGGGCCACGTGCCACCACCAGAGCTGCTGCACGGCGAGGGTCACCAGCCCGGCGAGCACGATCGCGCACAGGTTGATCACCAACTGGATCGCCGAGCCGCCCGCCTCGTGCCACACGCCGTACGCGGCGGCGACGGCGACGTTCGCGGCGGCCGGCACGGTGGTGACCGAGATCAGGACCCCGACCAGGGCGCCGGACTTCTTGGAGGTCAACGAGAGCATCCCGGCGACGCCGGCCAGCAGGCCGACCACCCAGGACAGCGCGTCGGGGCGCCAGATGAAGTCGGTCAGCGGCCGCTCGGCCAGCAGCATGCCCCGGTGGACCAGGCCGGCGGCGGTGAGCGCCCAGGTGCTGAGGACCGTGGCGAACATGGCGGCCAGGAAGCCCACCACGAGGGCCTGCACCGAGCGGACGACGGTCGCCGGCCTGCGGCGCAGCAGCGCCACGCAGAGCGCGGCGAGCGGGCCGAACTCGGGGCCGACCACCATCGCGCCGACGATCAGGATCGGTTGGTCGAGCAGCACCCCGATGCCGGCGATCATGGTGGCCACCACGATCAGCACCAGGTAGGTCGCCGACAGTTCCGTCTGCTCGCCGGTCTTCGCCGCGACCTCGTCCCAGACCACGGCGTCCGCGCCGCTGCCCGGCGCCTCCTCGGCGGCGTGCTCCGCGGCGGTGGAGAGGGTGAGCTCCACGTCGTCGGCGGCGATCGCGCCGCGCGCCTCCACGCCGATCTCCTGCAGGCCCCGCAGCACGTTGTCGGCCCGCTCGCGGACCACGTCGCAGAGGATCAGGTCGCCCCGGGGCTGCCGGGCCACGCCCGGGAGCACCGCCAGGTGGGTGACCCCGGGGTCGGCGCCCAGCAGGTCGGCCACCGCCGCGGTCTGGTCGGGCGGGGCGATCACCCTCAGGTGCAGCAACGGCCCGCTCCCCTCGCGCGTCGTCGGTGTGGGCGACCGACGGATCGACACGGGCGAACGGTGCCCCCGAGCTCGCCCGACCGGCAGCACTGTAACGCCCGGAGGCGACGCCCACGGTCCCCGGTGGTGCTCCCCCGCACCGTGCGACACCCGCGCCACCACGGGGCACATCGGCCCCACGCCGGACACCGGTGTCCAAAACAGTCATCTGGTCGTTCAACCTCTGATAGAACCCATTTGTCGACTTATCGCGCGATCAGTCGGGATGGCCAGGAGGGTGCGCTGTCCTGCCGTCCCGTGCCCGCCGACCGACGGCCCGCCGACCGGAGGGTGTCCCCCACATGAGCGGAACGATCTTTCTGTCCCCGCCCGACCTGAGCCCCCTGGAGGAGGCGTACGTCCTGCGCGCCGTCCGCTCCGGACGGTTCGACCCGGACGGGCCGGAGATCCGGCACTTCGAACAGGAGGTGGCCCGGCGGGTCGGCACGGCCCACGCGCTCGGGGTCAGCTCGGGAACGGCCGCCCTGCACCTCGCCCTGCTCGCGGTGGGCGCGGGGCCGGGCACCGTCGTGGTGGTGCCCACCCTCACGTTCGCGGCCACGGCCAACGCCGTGGTGTACACGGGGGCCCAGCCGGTCTTCGTCGACTGCGAGCCGGCCTCCGGCAACGTCGACGTCGACCTGCTGCCGGCGCTGCTCGACCGGCTGCGCGCCGAGGGTGAACGCGTCGCCGCCGTCATGACGGTGGACATCAACGGATCGTGCGCCGACTACGAGCGGCTGCTGCCGGTCTGCGCCGCCGCCGGCGTACCGGTGGTGGAGGACTCCGCCCAGGCGCTCGGCGCGACGCGGCGCGGGCGCGCGGCGGGGTCGTTCGGCCGGGTCGGCGTCTTCTCGTTCAGCCACAACAAGATCATGACCACGTCCTGCGGCGGCATGGTGGTCTCGGACGACGCCGGCCTGGTCGCCCGGTGCCGGCACCTGTCCACGCAGGCCCGCGAGCCCGTCCCCCACTACGAGCACCGCGACGTCGGCCACAACTACCGGCTGAGCAACGTCCTGGCGGCGCTGGGACGGGCGCAGCTACGCCGGCTGGACCAGATGATCGAGCGACGGCGCGCGATCCGGGAGCGGTACGCGAAGCTGTTCGCCGCCGTACCCGGCACCCGGATCCTCGGCGACGGCGACAGCGACTCCAACTGCTGGCTCACCTCCCTCGTGGTGGACCCGGACGCCGCCGGGTGGGACGCCGCGGAGCTCGGCCGGCACCTCGCCGCCCGGGACATCGAGACCCGCCCGATGTGGAAGCCGATGCACCGGCAACCCGTGTACGCGGGCCGCCCGGCCGCGCTGACCGGAGCGGCCGACCGGCTCTTCGCCACGAGCGTCTCGCTGCCCAGCGGCTCCGGGCTGACCAACGCCGACGCCGACCGACTGTTCGCCGCCGTCGAGGAGTTCCTGGAGGGCCGCCGATGACGGCTCCCCGCGCGTACGAGTGCGCCAAGCGCCTTTTCGACGTCGTCGTCGCCGCGGTGTGCCTCGTGCTGGCCACGCCCGTCATGCTCGCCATCGCCGTCGCGATCCTGGTGACGATGGGCCGGCCCGTGCTGTTCCGGCAGCCGCGACCGGGCCGCCACGCGAGGCTGTTCGACCTGGTCAAGTTCCGGTCGATGACCGTGCCGGGGTCCGCCGACGGGCCGGCCACCGACGCCGCCCGGCTCACCCCGCTCGGCGCCTGGCTGCGGGCGACGAGCCTCGACGAGCTGCCGGGCCTGTGGAACGTGCTGCGCGGCGACATGAGCCTGGTCGGGCCGCGCCCGCTGCTGCCGTCCTATCTCGACCGCTACACGCCGGAGCAGTTCCGTCGGCACGAGGTGCGCCCCGGCGTTACCGGCCTGCAGCAGGTGAACGGGCGCAACGCGCTGACCTGGGAGCGGCGCTTCGCCTACGACGTCTGGTACGTCGACAACCGCGGCTTCCTGCTGGACCTGCGCATCCTCGCCCGGACCGTGGTGGTGGTGCTGCGCCGGGAGGGCATCACGGCGCCGGGCAGCGTGACGGCACACGAGTTCCACGGCAGCCGGGTGCCGGTCGGGGCCGGGATCGGCGCCGAGCGCAGCGAGGTGACGGCGTGAGCGCCGACGTCGTCGTGGTCGGCTGCGGCGGCCACGGCCGGGAGGTGCTCGGCATCATCGACGCGGTCAACCGGGCGTCCGCCGCCGGACCGCCCTGGCGGGTGCTGGGCTTCGTCGACGACGCTCCCAGCGAGGCCAACCGCAAGCGGGTCGCCCGGCTCGGGCACGCGTACCTCGGCCCCACGACGGTGCTCGCGACGCTGCCGCCGCGTACCCACGTCGCGGTGGGCATCGGGGTGCCGGCGGCCCGGCGCGCGGTGGTCGAGCGGATCGACGGGTACGGCCTGCCGGCGGCGGACCTGGTGCACCCGGACGCCACGGTCGGGCCCGACGCCCGGCACGGCGAGGGCCTGCTGGTCTTCCCCGGGGCGCGGGTCACCACGAACGTGACCATGGGCCGGCACGTGCACCTCAACCAGAACGTCACCGTCGGGCACGACTGCGTGCTCGGCGACCTCGTCTCGGTCAACCCCCTCGCCGCCGTGTCGGGCAACTGCCGGCTCGACAGCGGCGCGCTGGTCGGCGCCGGGGCCGTGGTGCTGGAGGGCCGCCGGGTCGGCGCCCACGCCACGGTCGGTGCCGCCGCCTGCGTCGTCCGGGACGTCCCACCGCACACCGTCGTCAAGGGGGTACCTGCTCGATGATCGCCGACGCCGAGGGGCCGGGGCGTACGCCGGCCGCCGTGGGCGGGCCCGCCGCCGCGCGGCGGCTGCGGGTCGCCGTGCTGCTCAAGACGAACAGCGGCGGGATGTGGATCCTGCCGCAGGTCGAGGAACTGCGCGCACGCGGCCACGAGGTGGTCGTCGTCCTGCCGCCCGGTGCGGGCCGGCTCACGGCCGAGCTGCGGCGCCGGGGCGTACGGGTCGAGGAGTCGCCGTTCGACTTCCGGGTCGGCCCGGGCAGCGTACGCGGCCTGCTGGGCCTGCGCCGGCTGCTGCGCCGGCTGGCCCCGGACGTGCTGCACTACCACCTGCTCGCCTCCGCGTTCGCCGGCCGGTTCGCCACCCTCGGCATGTCGCTGCGCCGGGTGCACATGGTGGCCGGCCCGCTGTACCTCGAGTCCCCGGTCATCCGCCCCGTCGAGCGCCTGCTGTGGCGCCTCGACGACGTGGTGATCTGCGGCTGCCGGCACGCGTCGGACCGGTACGGGGAGCTGGGCTGCCCGCCCCGGCGGCGCCCGGTGGCCACGTACGGGGTGAACACCGACCGGCACCGGCCCGACTGGACGGTCCCGGCGGAGCCCGGCGACGGCGTGGACTTCGACCGGCGGGCGCACGCGGAGGCGCGGGCGAAGGCCCGGGCCGAGCTGGGCATCGGCGACGACACGTTCCTGGCGGTGATGGTCGCCTACGTCTACCCGCCGATCCGGTTGATCAACCGGGGCCGCGGGATCAAGGGCCACGACGTGCTGTTCCCGGCGTGGCGCCGGTTCCGGGAGCGCCACCCGAAGGCGCATCTGCTGGTGGTCGGCGGGGGCTGGGGCGAGGCGGGCGCGGCGCACCGCCGCGAGCTGATCGAGCGCTTCGGCGTGGCCGGCGACCCCGGCATCACCTGGCTGGAGACGGTCGAGGACGTCCGACCGTGGTACGCCGCGGCGGACGTGAGCGTGAGCCCGTCGCTGGGCGAGAGCCACGGGGCGGCCGTCGAGGCGGGCGCGATGGCGGTGCCGAGCATCGTCAGCGAGGCCGGCGGCCTGCCCGAGACCGTCGACGAGAGCTGCGGCTGGGTCGTCCCGATGGACGACGTGGCGGCGCTGACCGGGGCGCTGTCGGCCGCGTACCAGGAGTTCGTGGCCGGCCGGCTGCCGGAGCGGGGGCGGGCGGCCCGCCGGCTGATGGTGGAGCGGTTCGACAACCGCGACTCGGCTGTCCGGGTGGCGGACGTCGTCGAGGACGTCGCGGCCGGCGGGTGGCGCGGATGAGGGTCGTCGTCACCTCCGAGGCGCGCTTGTGCCGTACGCCGGACGGGGCGGTGTGGACGCCCGACGGACCCGACCACGGGTTCTGGACCCGCTACCTCAGCGTGTTCGACGAGGTGCGGGTGGTGGCCCGGGTGCAGGACACCGACCGCGCCGGCGAGACCGCGCGACGGGTCGACGGGGACCGGGTCGGGGTGTGGCCGCTGCCGTACTACGTGGGGCCGCGGCAGTACCTGGCGGCGCGGCGGGCGGTCGCCGCGGCCGTCGGCGAGGCCGCGGACGCCCGGGACGCGGTGATCCTGCGCGTCCCGTCGGCGATCGGGACGCTGCTGGCCGCCGGGCGCGACCGCCGGCGCCTGCCGTACGGGCTGGAGGTGGTCGCCGACCCGTACGACGTGTTCGCGCCCGGGGCCGTCGGCCACCCGCTGCGGCCCCTGCTGCGGCGGCGTTTCGCCGCCCGGCTGCGGGACGAGTGCGCCGCCGCCGTCGCGGTGTCCTACGTGACCCGCGCGCACCTGCAGTCCCGCTACCCGGCCCGGCCCGGCGTCCCGACGACGGCCGCGTCCAGCATCGACCTGCCGCCCACCGCCTTCGTCCCGCAGCCGCGCCGCGGCGCGGTGCCGGTGGGGGCCGAGCCGACGCTGGTCACCGTCGGCACGATGGACCAGTTGTACAAGGGCGTGGACGTGCTGATCGAGGCGGTGGCCCGGCTGACGGCCGCCGGCCGGCCGGTGCGGCTCGCCCACGTGGGGACCGGCCGCTACCAGCCCCGCCTGGCGGACCTGGCCCGGCGGGCCGGCGTCGCCGACCGGGTGACGTTCCTCGGCTGGTGCCCGCCCGGCGAGCCGCTGCACCGGCGGCTCGACGCGGCCGACCTGTTCGTCATGCCGTCGCGCACCGAGGGCCTGCCCCGGGCGCTGATCGAGGCGATGGCCCGCGCGCTGCCGGCACTGGGCACCCGCGTCGGCGGCATACCGGAGCTGCTCTCGGCCCAGGATCTCGTCCCGCCGGGCGACCCGGGGGCGCTGGCCGACGCGGTGGCCGCCATGCTCGGCGACCCGGAGCGGATGGCCGCCGCCTCGGCCCGGAACCTGGCGCGGGCGCGGGCGTACTCACGGGACGTCCTGCAGCCGCGCCGCGAGGCGTTCTACCGCAGCGTGCGGGACGCGACCGCGCGCAAGAGCCTGATCCGCTCCCGCTGACCCCCGTTCGGGCCCCGACGGCCCGACCGTCCCGAGGAGAGATGTCGTATGTCCACCGGCAGACCGGTGCAGCCGCGCGCCCCGCACGCCCGCCAGCCCGACGCCGGCTCGGCCGGCCCCGTCCCAGGCCCGGCCGGTGTCCGGGAGTCCGGCGCCGCGACCGCCGGCGGGCCGCCGGCCGGGCCCGGCGCGCCACGCCGGGTGGTGCACGTGGTCGGCTGCCTGGACCGGGGCGGGATCGAGACGGCCGCGCTGGACGTGTGCCGGTCGATTCCGCCCACGCAGGCGCACCAGACGTTCGTCACCGTCGCCGGCTGGGAGGGCACGCTGGCCGGTGACTTCCGCGCCGCGGGCGCGGCGGTCCGGCAGCTGCCGGTACGGCCGAGGGCCACGTTCGCGCTGCGGATGTGGCGTTGCCTGCGGGCGCTACGGCCCGACGTCGTGGTGTCGCACATCAGCCTGACCAGCGCGCTGGTCCTGCTGATGGCGCGGTTCTGCGGTGTCCCGGTACGGGTGGCGCGCCTGTGGAGCGAGGGCGACGGCCGGGTCGAGACCGGGCGGCGACGCCTCCAGCGCACGGTCCTGCGCCGGCTGCTGCGCCACGCCGCGACCGACGTGCTGGGGGTGACGGCCGCGGCGCTGGACTTCACCCGCCCGCCCGGCGACGACCCGCGCTACCGGGTGCTCTACAACGGCGTCGCCCTCGACCGGGTCGACGGATGGACCCGACGGGCGGCCCGCGAGCGGTGGGGCCTGCCGGCCGACGTTCCCGTGCTCGGCTATCTCGGCCGGGCCGCCCCCGAGAAGAACCGCCCGTTCCTCGTCGACGTGCACCGGGCCGCCCGCGCGCTGCGGCCCGGCACCCGGCTGCTCGTCGCCGGACCGGCGGGCACCGACGACCTCACCACCGCCTGCCCGGGGATCGGGGCCGACGGGCAGGTGGTCCTCGCCGGGGAGGTGGACGACATCGGTGCCGTGCTGGCCGCCGCCGACGTCCTGCTGCTGCCCTCCCTGCGGGAGGGGCTGCCGGGTGTGGTCCTCGAGGCCCTGGCCGTCGGCGTGCCGGTCGTCTCGTCCGACCTGGCCTGTCTCCGGGAGCTCGCGGCGCTGGTCACCGGGCTCACCCCGGTGCCCCTGAGCGCGGGGGCGGACCGCTGGGCGCAGGTGGCGCTCGACCAGGCCGCGACCGGCGCGGACCGGCGCCGGGAGATCGCCTCGTCCCTGCGCGCGTCGCCGTTCACCCTCGCCGCCGTGGCCGGGCAGTGGCGGGCCCTGTGGGGCGTCGCCCGGTGAGCCCGCGGACGGACGAGCTGCTGCCGGCACCCGTGGTGCGGGTGTCGGCCGAGGAGCGGCGGTCGCCCCCTGACGGGAGGCTCACGACCGCGCTGGTGCTGTCGCTCAGCCTCGCCCTGGTGGTGTTCGTGCCGAGCCTGCGCCACTGGCTGATGGTGCCCGTGACGCTCAGCGGGATCCTCATCGGGGTGGACACCGTCGCGTGGTTCCACCGGCGGACCGACGTGTTCGACCCCCGGGCCTACCTGGGCCTGACGGGATTCCACTTCTTCTACGTGGCCCCGATCCTGCAGGTCAGCCTGGACCACTGGTCGCCGCGCATCTACGACCCTCCCGACTGGCCGAACGCGATCGGCGCCATGGCCGTGCTGAACACGCTCGGCCTCGCCCTCTACCGGGTCGTGGTGGCCCTTCCGGCCCGCCGCGGGCGCCGGCGGCACCGGCCGGCGAGGCAACTGGACGTCCGGGCGTTC
The DNA here is from genome assembly GCF_039871625.1 of Micromonospora sp. B11E3. NCBI lineage: Bacteria > Bacillati > Actinomycetota > Actinomycetes > Micromonosporales > Micromonosporaceae > Micromonospora > Micromonospora sp. B11E3. Next base: position 28,919 of record NZ_JBDPMC010000007.1, read on the forward strand.
TGGTGGTTCGGGCTGCTCGCCGTCGCGGTCAGCTTCGCCGCGTTCGGCGTCGAGGTCGCCATGTTCGGCGGGCTGTCCGGGTTCGTCGAGGTCATGACCGGGTCCTACGAGCGGCCGGAGCTGGCGGGCCTCGGCTGGTTCCTCCTGATCACGGAGGCGTTCCCGGCGCTGATGGTGGCGATGGTGCTGGTGCGCTGGCGCTCCGCCCTGGCCCGGCGGCCGGGGCTGCTGATCCTGCTGATGACCGGCCTGGCCGTGACGCAGTTCTTCGTCAGCGGCCTGAAGGGCAGCCGGAGCAGCACCATGTGGCCGGTGCTGCTCTGCCTGATCATCATCCACCTGCTGGTGCGGCGGATCCCGCGCCGGGCGCTGCTCGCCGTCGTCGCCGTGCTGCTGGTCTACATGTACGGCTACGGCCTGTACAAGTCCGCCGGGCCCGACGTCCTCGCGGTGGCCAACGGCACCCGCAGCGTGGAGCAGGTGTCCTCCGCCACCGGACGCGACCTGCCCACGCTGCTGACCGGCGACTTCGGCCGGGCCGACGTCCAGGCCGTGGTGCTCGACCGGCACCTGCACGGCGAGGCCGAGCCCGTGCTCGGGTCCACCTACCTGAACGCCGTGACCCTGCTGCTGCCCGACGCGCTGCTGCCGTACCACCCGATGAGCAAGGTCGAGGTGGGCTCGGTCCTGCTGTACGGGCCCACGATCCTGGAGAGCGAGCACCGGTCGAGCAAGGTCTACGGGCTCGCCGGCGAGGCGATCATCAACTTCGGGCCGGTCGGCGGGCTGCTCTCCTTCGCGGTCCTCGGCCTGGTCGTCCGGGCCGTCCGGCGGTACTACCTGAACGCGGTGCACCGGCCGGACCTGGCGCCGAAGCTGCTCGCCCCGATGGCCTGGACGCTCGTCGGCATCGTCAGCGCCGACCTGGACAACGTCGTGTTCTTCCAGCTGAAGTACGCGCTGCCGCTGGTGGTGGTGGTGCTGCTGTCCCGCCGGCTGGACCGGGGGTCGCGGCCGGCCGTACCGCAGGTGCGGCCCGGGTCGCCGCACCGCCGCGCGGGCGCGCACCGGATTCCCGCCGGGCGGTAGGCGGACCGACGGCGCCGCCGCCGGCCGTGGCCGGCGGCGGCGCCGTCTTTTCCTCGGCAGATGCCCTACCGCTGGGCGTGGTGCCGGATGCCCGCCCAGTCGTGGTGGCGGCGGACGGTGGAGAGGATGAAGTCGACGACGCGGCGGGAGGTGTCCGGCACCTGGTAGTCCGCCGGGCAGGGCACGCCGTCGGCGGCGACCTGGTCGACGGTGACCCGTACCGCCTCCACCACGCCCGCCGGGTCCAGGCCGGTCATGACGATGCCGCCCGCGTCCAGGGCCTCGGGACGTTCGATCGACTCCCGCAGCGTCACGGCGGGAAAGGCGAGGATCGCGGCCTCCTCGCTGATCGTGCCGCTGTCCGACAGCGTGCACCGCGCCTCGCTCTGCAGGCGTACGTAGTCGAAGAAGCCGAACGGCTCGTGGAACGCGATCCCGTCCAGGGCGGCGTCGTGCCCGGTGAGCGCCTCCAGGCGCTTGCGGGTGCGGGGATGCGTGGAGACGAGCACCGGCAGGCCCCAGGTGTCCCGCACCGCGCGGAGGCAGTCCAGCAGGCGGCGCAGCCGGGCCGGGTGGTCGACGTTCTCCTCCCGGTGCGCGCTGACCACGAAGTAGCCGCCCGGGGCGAGTTCGAGCCGGTCCAGCACGGTCGAGCGGGCGACGTCCGCGCGGTGGTGCTCCAGCACCTCGCGCATCGGCGAGCCGGTGTGCAGGACGCGCCGCGGGTGCAGCCCCTCGGCCAGCAGGTTGCGCCGGGCGTGCTCGGTGTAGACGAGGTTGAAGTCGGCGACGTGGTCGACCAGCCGCCGGTTCGTCTCCTCGGGCACGTTGAGGTCGAAGCAGCGGTTGCCGGCCTCCATGTGGTAGACGGGCACCCGCATCCGGCGGGCCATCAGCGCGGCGATGCAGCTGTTCGTGTCCCCCAGCACCAGCAGCGCGTCCGGTCGCAGCTCGGCGATGGCCGCCTCCACCCCGACCAGCACCCCGCCGAGCACCCGGCCCAACGACGTGGTGTCCACGCGCAGGAACCGGTCGGGCGGGCGCAGCCGCAGGTCGGTGAAGAACACGTCCGACAGGGCGGGGTCCCAGTTCTGTCCGGTGTGGACCAGCACGTGGTCCACCGTCCGGTCCAACCGGTCGAGCACGCGGGACAGCCGGATGATCTCCGGCCGGGTGCCCACCACAGTCATGACCCGGGTCACCCGGTCACCTCCCGATCCTGCCGCGGGGCGGCCCTTCGCGATGTCGTCTCACCCACCGGCGGCCGGGGAGCCGACCGCCTCCCGGTAGGTGTCCGGCCGGTCCGGGTCGAAGATCCCGTCCGTCCAGAACAGCGTCAGCAGCTCGTCGCCGCCGGTGTTGGTGATGTCGTGCGCCCACATGGTGGGCATGTCCACCACCACCGGGTCGGCCCCGTCGACCGGGAAGCGGACCACCTCGTCGTGCCCGATCCGGCGCAGAGCGATCTCGGCCGTGCCGCGCAGGACGACGAACCGCTCCACCTTCGCCAGGTGGAAGTGCTCGCCGCGGGTGACGCCGGGGCGGGTGGTGGAGCAGAACGTCTGGCCGGCGCCGCCGTGCGCCTTGACGGTCTCGACCAGCACGCCGCGCTGGTCGGCCCGGCGCGGCAGCGGCATCGGGTAGCGCGCCGGGAACAGGTGCGACCGGTAGGTGTTGAACAGGCGGACGTCGTGCCGGTCGAGCAGCGGCGGGAGCTCCGCCCGGCGGTAGGTGGCCGCGTACCCGGTCAGCCGCTCGGCGAGCGCGCGCACGCCGGTCCGCAGCGCCGGCATCCCGGCGTCCCAGACGCCGGCCGGGGGCGCGTCGAGCAGCCGGGCCGCCGCGTCCGTGACGTGTACCAGGTGCAGCTCGCGGTCCTCGCGTACCTCGGGCTCCCCACCGTCGGCGAGGACCCGGCAGAACGTGGCGGTGACCGAGTTGTAGAAGGGGCGGCCGTGCTCCCCGTACAGGTGGGGCAGGCGCACGTCGACGACCTGGCTGCCGGCGGCGGCGTCGGCCAGGATCGCGGCGGCGGTCGCCTTCGAGTCGCCGTAGGGCGTGCCGTTGCCGGCCTGCGTCGAGTTGGCGAAGACGACGGTCTTCGGCGGCTCGGGGCAGCGCCGCAGGCCCCGGGCGAGCGCCTCGGCCAGCGCGACGTTGCCGGCGGCCACGTCGGCCGGGTCGCCGCGGTTGACGCCGGCCAGGTGCAGGACCCGGTCCACGCCGCGCAGCCGGGCGGCGACCGCCGCCGGGTCGGCCAGGTCGGCGCGGTCGACGACCGCCGGCTCGGGCCAGCCGAGCGCGCGGACGAGGACCCGCACGTGCCAGCCGAGGAAGCCGCCGGCGCCGGTGAGCGCGACCCTCACGGAACCAGCGCCGGGTCGCGTGCGGCCAGCTCCGCGCGGATTTCCGGCAGCGTCCGCAGCAGCTCCATGATCTCCGGTACGTCGAGCCGGCGGGCGTTGGCGGAGGTGAAGTCCTCCCGGGCGGGGCCGCCCAACTCGCCCTCGGTCACGTAGAGCGCGTAGTTGAGGTCGCGGGCGTCGACGGGCACCCGGTAGAAGTCGCCGAAGTCGTCGGCCTGGGCCAGTTCCTCGCGGCTGGCCAGCGTCTCGTCCCGCTTCTCGCCGTGCCGCACGCCGATCACCTGGTACTTGGCGGGGACGTCGAACAGCTGGCACAGCGCGGTGACGAGGTCCCCGATCGTGCAGGCGGCGGCCTTGCGGATGAAGATGTCGCCGGCCCGGGCGTTGGCGAACGCGTGCTCGACCAGTTCGACCGAGTCCGCCAGGGACATCAGGAACCGGGTCATGCCGGGGTCGGTCACGGTCGGCACGGCGCCGGCCTTGAGCTGCTCGACGAACAGCGGGATGACCGAGCCCCGGGAGTACATGACGTTGCCGTACCGGACGCAGGAGACGACGGTGCCGCTGCGCGGGTTGTTCCGCGCGTGCGCCTGGGCCACCTTCTCCATCATGGCCTTGCTCATGCCCATGGCGTTGATCGGGTAGACGGCCTTGTCGGTGCTGAGCACGACGACCGAGCCGACGCCGTTGCGCTGGGCGGCCTCGACGACGTTCGCGCTGCCCAGCACGTTGGTGCGGACCGCCTCCAGGGGAAAGAACTCGCAGGAGGGCACCTGCTTGAGGGCCGCGGCGTGGAAGATGAAGTCCACCTCCCGCGTCGCGCGGGCCACGGTGTCGAAGTCCCGCACGTCGCCGACGTGGTAGCGGACCCGGTCGTCGCCGAGCGCCCGGCGCATGGCGTCCTGCTTGGCCTCGTCCCGGCTGAGCACCCGCACCTCCGCCACGCCCCGGTCGAGCAGCCGCCGGGTCATCGTCTGGCCGAAGGAGCCCGTTCCCCCCGTTATCAGAACCCGTCGCCCCTCGGTCGAAGATGTCATCAGCAGCCCCCGTTCGTCGTTCGTGGCACCCGGATCAACGACGGACCACGCAGAAGGGGCACGCAAAACGGACTAACCTACCGATACGGGGATGTTCTCCGCCCGGTTGCCGGGGCGTAGCGTCTCGAAGAACTCGCCCAGCGGACCGGCGTACGCCCGGAAGTCGAACGACTCCAGCGCGCGGGCCCGGGCGGCGGCCCGCATCCGACGCCGGTCGGTGGGCGTCAGCAGGAGCGCGCGCCACAGGGTCTCGGCGAGGGCGTCGACCGAGTGGTCCCGACAGACCAGCCCCTCGACGCCGTCGCGCAGGTAGCTGCCCAGGTCGCTGGTGAGGTTGGCGATGACCGGGGTGCCGTTCGCCACGCTCTCGCAGAACTTCGTGGGGAAGCCCGCGCGGGTGAACCGCTCCTCCGCCCGGACCAGCACGCTGAAGTCGGCGGCCTGGAGGACGGACGAGACCTGCTGCTGCGCCAGCCGGCCCAGCACCCGCACCCCCTGCGGGATCGGGCCGCCGCCGAGCATCCGGCGCACGTCCTCGGGGGCCGGCCCGACGATCCGCAGCTCCACCCGGCCGGCGCCGGCGTTGACCCGGTCCACCGCCCGCACGAGCGTGTCGACCAGGTCCTTGCGGCCCGGGGAACCCGCGTAGACCACCCGGAGCCGGCTCCCACCGTCGTCGTCCGGGCCGGCGGACACCGCCAGCCCACGCACGTCGAGCGTCGGCGGGACCTGGAGCACGGGCAGCCCCCGCCGCCGGTAGTAGTCGGCCAGGAAGGAGCTGATCGCGATGACGCCGTCGCACCGCGGGTAGTGGTAGCGCCGGGCGAGCTGGCTGCTGAGGTAGAGGGGGCCGAGGGCGCCCCCCGGCACCTGCCGCGGGCCGTACCAGTCGACGACGTCGGCGACCAGTGGGATCCGGTGCCGGCGACACCAGCGACCCAGGTGCGCGGCGTACGGGGCGTCGCCGCCGTACAGCACCACGTGGGACGGCCTGGTCGGCTGGGCGTCGAGCCAGCGCACCGTACGCGCGCCCCAGCGCAGCAGCCAGTGGACGGACTTGGCCAGCCTCCCCGCCCCGTCCGGCGGTATCTCACCGGCGCCGACGTAGCGCACCGAACCCGGCCCGTCGAGCTCGGGCAGCCCGGTGAGCTCCCGGCCGTGCTCGCCGCTGACCACGACGACGTGGCGCCCGGCCGCCGCGAGGCCGCCGGCCTGCCCGTACACCCGCCGGGAGCTGGCCTGACCCCACGGGAAGAGGAACGGGCCGACGTAGGCCACCCAGTCGTTCCGTACGGACTTCTCCACCCGACTCCCCCTGTCGCCTGCGCGAAACGGCCCCGGCACCGGACTCAACGAACGCCCGGGTGGCCGGACACGCCCACCGGCTCGCCGCCGTCCCGCCCCGGTACGCCCCCCGAGGCGTACCGCGCCAGGGCCCGGCGGTAGCCGAGCAGCCCGGCCGGCAGGACCGTGAACGCGTAGCAGGCGACCCCCACGAACGGGATGGCCGTGAGCCCGTACGCGGTCGCGCCGTACCACTTGCCGGGCACCGAGAGCCCGAGGTAGACCACCAGCCCGACCAGTTGGGGACGGACCACGCCGGCGGCGTTCTGCACCATCATCAGCGGGGAGAACCCGCTCAGCAGCAGCCACCACAGCGCGAGGCCGACCAGCAGCCACCGGTCCCCGCCCAGCGGGTACGGCAGCCAGGCCGCGAAGAGGCGGTCGCCGAAGGCCACGAGGGCGGTGGACGGAAGCAGGATGCTGACGATCGACAGGAGCGTCATCCGGCGCGCCGTCCGGCGGACCCAGGCCACGTCCCCGCGGGCCAACGCCTCGCCGTTGGCCGCCCAGAGCGGCATGTTCACCATCACCATGAGCCCGCCGAGCTGCATCATGAGCTTGGCCGGGATCGCGAAGGCGGTGGTGCTCGCCAACCCGAGGGTGTGCGCGATGATCAGGTTGTCCACGTTGTTGGCCACCGCCATCACGATGGTCACCGCGAAGAAGAGCCCGCTGATCCGCAGCAGCCCGCCGGCGAGCCGGCGGTCGACGGCGGACGGTCGCGGCCGCAGCTGCGGCATCCGCCACCAGTAGACCCACACCGTGTTGACGACGGTCACCAGCAGCGGCGCCGCCGCCATGACGGCGACGACCACGACGGGCGGCAGCCCGGCCCCGACGACGAGCAGGACCAGGGGCAGGGTGACCAGCGAGCCCACCGCCAGCCAGACGTTGCTCTGCCCCACCTGCTGGTACGCGTACTGCACCCGGTTGACCAGGGACAACGGGATGTTCACCACGAAGGCGGTCAGCCAGACCAGCACCATCGCCCTGGTCTCGGCCGGCGTCAGCTCGTCCGTCACGTTGAAGACCGCCGACCAGGGCACCACCGGCGACACCGACCAGAGCAGGGCACAGGCCACCGCGGCGAGCGTGCCCAGCAGGCAGTAGGCGGTCGAGACGTAGCTGCGGGCGCGAGCGGTGTCGCCGGTGGCGTAGCAGCCCGCCAGCTTCGTCATCAGCCCGGTGCCGAGTCCCAGGTCGGCGAACGCGGCCATGGCCGTCAGCGCGACCACCGACATCCAGAGGCCGTACCGTTGCGGCCCCAGATACGACAGGGTGACCGGGATGAGGACGAGCGGGACGAGCTGACCCACGCCCCGGCTCAGGACGGCGGTGAGGATCCCGGTCGCGAGCCGCCGGCTGCGGGAGGCACCCGGGTCGCCGGGCGGTCCCGCCGGCCGGTCCGGGGTGGGCGGCGCCGCCGGGGCGCGGACGGCCCCGGCGAGACCCGGCTCCGCGCGGGACATCGCGCCGGTCAGCGGTCGGCCAGGACGCGGCCGGCGTACCAGTCGACCGTCGCGGCCAGGCCGGCGCGCAGCGGGTGCGGGCACGCCGTCGGGAACAGCTCCCGCAGCCGCGCGCAGTCGGCCTGCGAGTCGCGGACGTCCCCCGGCCGGGGCGGGCCGTGGACGACCGGCAGGTGCCGGCCGAGCACGGCCTCCAACTCGGCGATGAGGTCCAGCAGGGAGACCCGCGCGCCGAAGGCGAGGTTCACGGTGTCCGGCGCGGCCACCCGGCGCAGGATCGCGTCGACGATCACCGAGGTCACGCTGCCGACGTAGGTGAAGTCACGGGTCTGCTGGCCGTCGCCGTGGACCTGCAGCGGCCGGCCGGCCAGCGCGGCGCTGACGAACCGGGGCACCACCGCCGCGTACGCGTGGTCGGCCGCCTGCCGCGGCCCGAAGACGTTGAAGAACCGCAGCGGCAGCACCCGCATGTCGTAGCAGGCGGCGTACGCGTTGGCGTACGCCTCGGTGGCCAGCTTGGACACCGCGTACGGGCTGACGGGCATGGGCCGCAACGTCTCCCGGCGCGGCAGGACGGGGTTGGCGCCGTAGACCGAGGACGAGGAGGCCACGACGACGTGTGGCACGGCGTGCCGGCGGGCCGCCTCCAGCACGGTCAGCGTGCCGGTGGCGTTGGCGTGGTGGCTGCGCAGCGGGTCGTCGATGGACCGGGGCACCGAGCCGAGGGCGCCCAGGTGGACCACGCTGGCCGCACCGGGCACCGCCTCGTCGAGCAGGTCGGGGTCGAGGACGGTGCCGGTCAGCAGCTGGGCGGGCACGTCCAGCAGGTTGTCCAGCGACCCCGTGGAGAGGTCGTCCACGACGACGATCTCCCGTACCCCGGGGGTCTCGGCCAGGACCCGGACCAGGTTGGCGCCGATGAAGCCGGCCCCGCCGGTCACCACGATCTTCACGACTGCTCCCGTCCGTGGCTCCGCACGCCCTCGGGCCCGCCCGGCGCGACGTGGTGTGGTGTGGCGGCCCGCCAGGCCCGGTACCAGTCGAGCGTCTGCCGGACCCCCTCCTCCAGCGGCACGCTCGGCTCGAAGCCGGTCAGCCGCCGCAGCCGGCTCAGGTCCGGGCAGCGGCGCTGCACCGAGCGGGCCGGCGCCGGCAGGTGCCGCACGTCCGGCGCGACGCCGGCCAGGCGGAGCACCAGCTTGGCGAGGTCGGCGATGTTGGTCTGTTCGCTGTCGTCGCCGATGTGCACGATCTGGTCGTCCGCCGCCGGGGTGGCCATCAGCCGGACCACCGCCTCGACCGCGTCGGCCACGTGGCAGAACGCGCGGAACTGGTCCGCCCCCCAGATCCGGAAGGGGTTCTCGCCGGCCAGCGCCCGCAGGATCATCTCCGGGATCACGTGGTCCGTCCCCATCCGGGGGCCGTAGACGTTGTGGAAGCGGCCGACCACCACGGGGCAGCCCTTGGCGCGGGCCCCGTGCAGCAGCAGCGCCTCGCCGGCCAGCTTGCTGATCGCGTACGCCAGCCGGGGCGAGGCCACGTCGGCGATCGTGACGGCCACCTCCTCGGGGGTCGGCACGGGCACCAGCCCGGCGTCCACCCCGCCGGCGTACACCTCGCTGGTGGAGCTGAAGAACACCTTGGGGCCGGGGCGCAGCCAGTCCACCAGGTGCGCGGCGGTGAGCGTGTTGACCCGCAGCACCCGGGCCGGATCGGCCTCGACGTTGCGCACCCCGACCACCGCGGCGAGCAGGTACACCTGGTCGACGTCGCGGGGCAGCTCCGGCCACGCCCGCGGCTCCGTCAGGTCGGCCGACACCACGTCCACGGCCGGCGAGTGCCGCAGGGCGCCCAGCCGCTCGTCGTCGCGTCCGCGCGAGAAGTCGTCGACGACGATCACCCGGTGGCCGTCGGCGACGAGCCGCTCGACCAGGTGCAGTCCGATGAACCCGGCCCCGCCGAGCACCAGCGCCCGCATCAGGCCGGCACCGTCGCGCTCGATGCGTCCCGGCGCGCCGGCGGCGCGGGTGGCCCGGCGTCGGCCGGCAGGTAACCGATGCCGGCGTACCGCACACCGGCCGCCCGGATCTCCGCCTCGTCCAGGATCCGCCAGGAGTCGAAGACCAGCCGCACGCCCGTCCCGCGCAGCATCGCGCCGACCGGAAGCGCCCGGTAGTCCGGATGGTCGTTGAGGACCAGCACGGCGTCGGCCTCCGCGAAGGCCTTGTCCAGGCTGGTGGGGACGCCCCCGTGCCGCTGGATCACCTCGTCCGTCACCATCGGGTCGTGCCCCAGCACCACCAGCCCGGCGTCGGCGAGGATCGGCAGCATCGTGGTGACGGGGGTGCCGCGCATGTCGTCGGTGGGGGGCCAGCCCTTGTACGCCCAGCCGAGCACCGCCAGCCGCGCGCCGCGCGCCTCGCCACGCTCCTGCCGCAGCAGCTCGACCACCCGGCGGGCGACGTGCGCGGGGAGGTGCTCGTTGAGCCGCCGCGCGGCCCCGACCAGGAACGGCGGGCGTTCCCCGGCGCTCTCCACCATCAGGTACGGGTCCTTCGACAGGCATCCGCCGCCGACGTACCCGGGACGGCTCAGGTCGGGCCGGGGGTAGTCGAGGTTGGCGGCCCGGATGACCTCGAGCGGGTCCAGGCGGTGCGCCTCGGCGATGAGCGCCAGCTCGTTGCCGTACGAGTAGATCAGGTCGGTGTGGCAGTTGTTGGCGAGCTTCACCAGCTCCGCGGCCTCCAGGCTGGACACGGGGACGAGCTGCCGCGCCAGTCCGCCGAAGAACTCCAGGCCGGCCCGCAGGCTCGCCTCGTCCAGCCCGCCGACGACCTGCGGCAGCTCGACCAGCTCACGCAGCGCCTGCCCCTGGATGGTGCGCTCGGGCGCCATGACCAGCCGGACGTCGTCGCCCCAGGCCGCGGCCAGCGGCGGCAGCACCACGCCTCGGCTGGTGCCGACCGGCACGGTGCTGCGTACCACCACCAGGGTCCCGGGCCGGCACCCGGCGGCCACCGCCTCGGCCGCGGCGGCCAGGTTCTCCAGCCGCGCCCGGTGGCTGGCCGGGTCGACGGGGGTGGAGACGCACAGCACGACGGCGTCGAGGTCGGCCGGCAGGCTGTCGGCGACGAGGAGCGACCGGCCGACCTGCCGCGCGAGCACCTCGTCGATGCCGGGCTCGAAGATGTGCGGCCGGCCCGCCCGCAGCGTCTCGCGGACGGTCGGTTGGGTGTCGACGCCGTGCACCTGGTAACCCTGGTCGGCCAGCGCCGCGGCGAGGGTCACGCCGACGTAGCCGAGCCCGACGACCCCGATCTTCTGGTACAACGTCTACTCCTTCGGCAGCGGTGCGTGGGCGGGGCCGGTGGCCTCGCTCCAGATGGCTTTGACGGTGTCGGCGAGGTCGTACGACGGCGCCCAGCCGAGGGCCCGCGCGGCCGACGAGACGTCGGCGCACATCCACGGCACGTCGGCCGTGCGGGCCGCGCCCGGCGCCGGCGCGGCCTCGGTGACGGCCCCGGTGAACCCGGCGACGGCGGCGAGCATCCGCACCGCCTCCCGGATCCGCACGGCGGATCCGCTGCCGACGTTGAGGACCGGGTCGGGCACCGACGGCAGCCGCACGGCGGCGCGCACCGCGAGCGCCACGTCCCGGACGTCCACGAGGTCCCGGTACGCGTCGAGCGGGCCGAGGGCGATCTCGGGGCCGCCCCGCGTGAGCGCGTCGCGCAGCAGCCGGGCGGCCCGGCCCAGCACGCTCTCCTCCGGCAGACCCGGACCGATCGGGTTGAACACCCTCAGCACCACCGCGTCCAGCCGGCCGGCGGCGACCGCCAGCTCCACCAACCGGGTGGCGCTCAGGTGGCTCAGGCCGTAGCCGCCGACCGGCTCGGCGGGGTCGCTCTCCCGGACCGGCCGGCCGTACGGCGGGCGCCCGTACTCGCCGGCGGAGCCGAGCCGGACCAGCCGGGCCCGGGGCGCGGCCAGCGCGACCGCCTCGATGAGCTTCGCGGTCACCAGGGTGTGCGCGCGGACCAGTTCGTGGTCGCTGCCGCCCAACCGGCCGGTGCAGTTGACCACCGCCGTGGGCCGGGCCTGCCGGACGAGCGCGGCGAGGTCGGGCAGCGCGACGTCCACCAGGTCGCACTCGGCACGGCGCGGGCAGACGAGGGTCGCCTCACCGGCGAGGGCCGCCCGGACGTGCCGGCCCAGGAAGCCGGAGCCGCCGAAGAGCAGGACCCGGCTCATGCCGGGGTCCGTACCGACGCGGGCAGCAGGACCGGCCGCAGCGCCTCGAAGGTCCGGTTGGCCTCGTCGTAGTCCTCGGGCCGGCCGATGTCGAGCCAGTGCCCCTCGAACGGGTAGTCGGCGGGGTACTGGCCCTGGCCGATGAGGTCGAGCATCAGCTCGTCGAAGCCGAAGGCCCGGCCGACCGGGTAGGACGCGATGGTCTTGGTGGACAGCCCGTAGACCCCCATGCTGACCCGGTAGTCGAGGGTCGGTTTCTCGGTGAACTCGACCACCCGCCCGTCGGCCACGGAGAGCACGCCGAAGTCGATCCGTACGCTGCGCCGGAAGGTGGCCACGGTCACCGGCGCGCCGGACGCCACGTGGGTGCGCAGCAGGTCGGCGTAGTCCAGGTCGGTGAGAATGTCGCCGTTCATCACGAGGAAGTGCTCGGGCAGCCTGTCACGGAGCCCGAACAGCGGCCCGACGGTCGACAGCGGGACGCGTTCCTCGGTGTAGTCGACCCGCAGCCCGAAGCGCCGGCCGTCGCCGACGAAGGCCCGGATGAGCGATCCCAGGTGGTTGATCGCCAGCGTGGCGTGGGTGAACCCGCACGCGGCGAGCTGGTGCAGGACGATCTCGAGAATCGCGTAGCTGTCCCCGATCGGCACCAACGGTTTCGGCAGCGCGGTGGTGTACGGCCGCAGGCGGGTGCCCAGGCCACCTGCCATGATCACGACGTGCATGTCGCACCGATCGGGCCGGCACCGCCGGTGGCCACGGTCTTCAACGTCGCTCCCATCCATGGGGTTGCCGGTTCTGTCCCCAGGCGCATCGCCTGTAACAGGACTAACGGGCACAATCGACGTTAGTTATGCCAAATGTCCGACTTCCCGGGCAGCCGGAAGCTGCCCGGACCGGCGGCCGTTCAGGGGCGGCGGCAGTTCAGGGGCGGCGGCAGTTCAGTCCTGCTTGAGCACCTGCGTCACCAGCTCGCGGGCCTCGTCCTGGATGCGGGCCAGGTGCTCCGGGCCCTGGAACGACTCCGCGTAGATCTTGTACACGTCCTCGGTGCCGGAGGGGCGCGCGGCGAACCAGCCGGAGGCGGTGCTCACCTTGAGCCCGCCGATCGGGGCGCCGTTGCCCGGCGCCGTGGTCAGGGTCGCGGTGATCGGCTCGCCCGCCAGCTCGGTCGCGCTCACCTGCTCCGGGGAGAGCCTGCCCAGCACGGCCTTCTCCTCCCGGCTGGCCGGGGCGTCGATCCGGGCGTACGCGGGGGCGCCGAACCGCTCGGCCAGGCCCGTCCAGTGCTGGCTCGGTGTCCGCCCGGTGGTCGCGACGATCTCCGCGGCGAGCAGGCAGAGCAGGATGCCGTCCTTGTCGGTGGTCCAGACGCCACCGTCGCGGCGCAGGAAGGACGCCCCCGCGCTCTCCTCGCCGCCGAAGCCCACCGTGCCGTCGAGCAGGCCCGGCACGAACCACTTGAACCCGACCGGCACCTCCAGCAGCGGCCGGCCGAGGTCGGCGGCCACCCGGTCGATCATCGAGCTGGAGACCAGGGTCTTGCCCACCGCGGCGGCCGGGCCCCACGTGTCGCGGGTGCGGAACAGGTGCGCGATCGCCACCGCGAGGTAGTGGTTCGGGTTCATCAGGCCGCCGTCGGGGGTGACGATGCCGTGCCGGTCGGCGTCGGCGTCGTTGCCGGTGGAGACCTGGTAGTCGGCGCGGGCCGCGATCAGCGACGCCATCGCGTTCGGCGAGGAGCAGTCCATCCGGATCCGGCCGTCGCCGTCGAGGGTCATGAAGCGCCAGGTCGGGTCGACCGTCGGGTTGATCACCGTGAGGTCGAGCCGGTGCCGGTCGGCGATCTCCCCCCAGTACGCCACGCTGGCCCCGCCGAGCGGGTCCGCGCCGACGCGCACCCCGGCGGCCCGGACCGCGTCGAGGTCGACGGCGGCGGGCAGGTCGTCGACGTACCGGCCGAGGAAGTCGTACCCGCCGGTGGTGTCGGCGGCGCGGGCCCGCGCGTACGGGATCCGCCGCACCTCCGTCAGCCCGCCGGCCAGGATCGCGTTGGCCCGGTCCTGGATCCACCTCGTGACGTCGGTGTCGGCCGGCCCGCCGTGGGTCGGGTTGTACTTGAACCCGCCGTCCTCCGGCGGGTTGTGCGACGGGGTGATCACGATGCCGTCGGCCAGCCCCCGGGTGCGCCCCCGGTTGTGGGTCAGGATGGCGTGCGACAGGGCCGGGGTGGGGGTGTAGCCGTCCCGGCTGTCCAGCAGCACGGTCACGTCGTTGGCGGCGAGCACCTCCAGCGCGTCGACGGCCGCCGGGGCGGACAGGGCGTGGGTGTCCCGGCCGAGGAACAGCGGCCCGTCCAGCCCCCGCTCCCGCCGGTAGTCACACAGCGCCTGGGTTACGGCGAGGATGTGGTCGGAGTTGAACGCGTTGCGCAGGCTCGAGCCCCGGTGGCCGGACGTGCCGAAGGAGACCTGCTGCGCCGGGTCGGCCGGGTCGGGGTGCTCGGCGTAGTAGGCGGTGACCAGGCGGGGCACGTCGACCAGGTCGGCGGGCTCGGCGGGCTGGCCGGCACGGGGGTGGGCCACTGCTGCAACCTCCAGGGACGGTACGGACCCTCACTCTTTCCCGGCGACGCGGGCGTCACACGTGGCTCAACATTCCACGCGCTGCCCCTTGCCGATCACCACGATCCCGTTTTCGGAGACCGTGTACCGCTGCCGGTCCCGTTCGAGGTCGACGCCGATCTCGGCGCCCTCCGGCACGTAGACGTTCTTGTCGAGGATCGCCCGGCGGACCACGGCGTGCCGGCCGATCTCGACGCCCTCCATGAGCACCGCGCCGTCGACCTGCGCCCACGAGTGGACCCGGACCTTCGGCGAGACGACCGAGTTCTCCACCAGCGACCCGGAGATCACGGCGCCGGGCGAGATCATCGAGCCGACGGCCCGGCCGACCCGCTCGCCCCACTGGTGCACGAACTTCGCCGGCGGGTACGGCGGCTGCTCCGTGTAGATCGGCCACTCGAAGTTGTAGAGGTTGAACACCGGGTGCACGTTGATCAGGTCCATGTGCGCGTCGTAGAACGAGTCGAGCGTCCCCACGTCCCGCCAGTAGCCGCGGTCGCGGTCGGTGCTGCCCGGCACCTCGTTGTCGCGGAAGTCGTAGACGTTGGCCTCGCCCCGCTCGACCAGCATCGGAATGATGCTGCCGCCCATGTCGTGCTTGCTGGTCTTGTCCTCCGCGTCGCGCTCGACCGCCTCGCAGAGCGCCTTCGTGGTGAACACGTAGTTGCCCATCGACGCGTAGATCTGGTCCGGGGCGTCCGGCAGGCCGACGGCGTCGGTGGGCTTCTCGCGGAACGCCCGGATGCGCCGGCCGTCCTCGGCGACCTCGATGACACCGAACTGGTCGGCCGTCGACAGCGGCTGCCGGATGCCCGCGACGGTCACCCCCGCGCCGGAGGCGATGTGGTCGTCCACCATCTGCCGCGGGTCCATCCGGTAGATGTGGTCGGCACCGAAGACGATCACGTAGTCCGGCTGCTCGTCGTTGATCAGGTTGAAGCTCTGGTAGATCGCGTCGGCGGAGCCGGCGAACCACCACGGGCCGCGGCGCTGCTGGGCCGGCACCGGCGTGACGTAGTTGCCGAGCAGCGTCGACATCCGCCAGGTCTTGGTGATGTGCCGGTCCAGCGAGTGGGACTTGTACTGGGTCAGCACGACGATCTTCAGGAAGCCGGCGTTGGCGAGATTGGACAGCACGAAGTCGACCATCCGGTACATCCCGCCGAACGGCACGGCCGGCTTGGCCCGGTCCGTGGTGAGCGGCATCAGGCGCTTGCCCTCCCCGCCGGCGAGCACGATCGCGAGCACCTTGTCAGCCATGCTCAGACGCTATCCACCCGGGCCCGACTTCACCACTCGGACGGGCACAGTCGCGTGCCGGGTGCGCGGCGGGCTTCTGCACTAGGGTGCCGGGCATGACCGAGTCCGCACCGCTGCGCGTCGACCTGCTGACCCGCGAGTACCCGCCGGAGGTCTACGGCGGGGCCGGCGTGCACGTCGAGTACCTCGCCCGGGAGCTGCGCCGGCTCGCCGACGTACGGGTGCACTGCTTCGGGGCGCCGCGCGCCGAGCCGGGCGTCACCGCGTACGCCGAGCCGCCCGGCCTGGCCGGCGCGAACGCCGCGCTGCGCACGATGGGCGTCGACCTGGAGATGGCCGCCGGCTGCGCCGGCACCGACGTGGTGCACAGCCACACCTGGTACGCGAACCTGGCCGGGCACACCGCGAAGCTGCTGCACGGGGTGCCGCACGTGGTCACCGTGCACAGCCTGGAGCCGCTGCGGCCGTGGAAGGCCGAGCAGCTCGGCGGCGGGTACGCGCTGTCGTCCTGGTGCGAGCGCACCGCCGTGGAGGCGGCCGACGCGGTGATCGCGGTCAGCGCGGGGATGCGCGCCGACGTGCTGACGGCGTACCCGGCGGTCAACCCCGACCGGGTCCGGGTCGTGCACAACGGCATCGACACCGCGCAGTACGCCCCCGACAAGGCCACGGACGTGCTGGACCGGCTCGGCATCGACCCGTCCCGCCCGAGCGTCGTGTACGTCGGCCGGATCACCCGGCAGAAGGGCCTGCCGTACCTGCTGCGGGCGGCCCGGGAGCTGCCGGCCGACGCCCAGCTCGTGCTGCTGGCCGGCGCGCCGGACACCCCGGAGATCGCCGCCGAGGTGGAGGGCCTGGTGGCCGAGCTGCGGGCCAACCGTTCCGGGGTGGTCTGGGTGGCCGAGATGCTGCCCAAGCACGAGGTCATCCAGGTGCTCACCCACGCCACGGTCTTCGTCTGCCCGTCCGTGTACGAGCCGATGGGCATCGTCAACCTGGAGGCGATGGCCTGCGAGACGGCGGTGGTGGCCACCGCCACCGGCGGCATCCCCGAGGTCGTCGCCGACGGCGAGACGGGCCTGCTGGTCCCGATCGAGCAGGCCACCGACGGCAGCGGCCGGCCGCTGCACCCGGAACGCTTCGTGGCCGACCTGGCGGCCCGGATCAACGAGCTGCTGGCCGACCCGGCGCGGTCGGCCGAGTTCGGCCGGGCAGGGCGACGGCGGGCGGTCGAGCACTTCTCCTGGGACGCCATCGCCGCGCGGACCCTGGAGGTGTACCGGTCGGTCGGCGCCACCGGCTGACGCCGGCCCTAACCCTGATCAGCGAGTCCGTGCGCTACCGAACGCCGTCGCCGACGCGAAGATCTGCGCAACTTCGCTGAAGATGTTGTCTCACGGCGACTGGAGGCGGCATCTTCAGCGAAGTTGCGCGAGTCTTGGGCGGGCGCCCGGGGGTCGGCCGGGGAGCTCGGCGGATCTAGGCGGCGGTGACGCGGACCGCGTCGGCGATCACGTAACCGGTGCCGGTCGTCCACCGGCTCACCCCGACCACGTTGTGGTCACCGGCGGCGAGGGTGAAGGTGCCGAGGACGACCCACCGGCCGCCGCCCGTACGCTGGTCGACGTTGACCGTCCGGTTGCCGCCGGTGGTCACGATCACGTGTGGCGTGGCGGCGTTGTAGCCGGAGTTGCTCGGGTACCAGACCTCGACGCGGTAGCTCGTGGTGGCCGGGATGTCGACCTTGAACCAGGCCGGGTCGCTGGCCGCCACGGGGGTGGCGAACCGGTAGTCGGTGCCGTACCGCTGCGTCGAGAACGACGAGACGCCCCAGTTCGCGCTCGCGGTGAACCGCCCCGCCGTGGTGTTGTCCACGGTCGCGCTGAAGCCGCCGGCGGTCACCACCGCGCCCACGCTCGCCGCGCTCTCGTTGTGCAGGCGGTCCAGTGCGCTCACGTGGTAGGTGTACGTGCCCGCCGCCGCGGTCCTGTCGGTGAACGAGCCGGTCGTGCCGGTGGCCCGGACGGTGGCGATCAGGTTCGTGGCGTCGGCGAAGGCGCAGGCGTCGGTCGGGCCGCTGCCGCTGACCCGGTACACCGCGTACGACGTCGGCGTCCCCGATCCGCCGGCCCGCCAGTTGAGCGTGACCCCGCCGGCGCCGGACCCGGCCGAGGTGATGGCGGGTGCCGCCGGCGCCGCTCCGCCCAGGTGGGCGGCGACCGGGATCAACGCCGGGCGACTGTAGTGGTCCGCGGCCATCCGGCTCACCCCACCGAGCCGGTCGGCGCGTACGTCCTTCGCGCTGAAGTGGATGTCGCCGAGGACCCGCGGATGGTTCCGGTTGAGCAGCAGGTGGTCGGTCAGCTCGGCCGGGTCCTGCCACGCCGGGTCCTGGCCGGTGGCGCCGAGACGGTAGGTGGCCTGACCGACGAGGAGCTGGACCCGGGTTCCGGACACCACGTCGGACCACCACGGGACCAGGACCGCGTAGTCGGCGACGCTGAACCCGATGTGCCAGTAGATCTGCGGCGCGATGTAGTCGATCCACTGCTGCCTGACCCAGCGCCGGGTGTCGGCGTAGATCGCGTCGTGGGACTGCAGCCCGCTGGTGGCCGAGCCCAGCGGGTCGGTCGACGAGTTACGCCAGATGCCGAACGGGCTGATCCCGAACTTCACCCAGGGCTTGACCGCCTTGATGCGCTGGCCCATCTCCTGCACCAGCAGGTTCACGTTGTTGCGCCGCCAGTCGGCGATGTTGCCGAATCCGCTGCCGTAGGCGGCGTACGTCTGCTCGTCCGGGATCTGCTCGGTGCCGGACGGGTACGGGTAGAAGTAGTCGTCCCAGTGCACGCCGTCGACGTCGTACCGGTTGACCGCGTCCATCATCGCGTCCTCGACGAACGCGCGCACCGTCGGGATGCCCGGGTTGTAGTAGAGCTTGCCGCCGTAGGAGAAGACCCAGTCCGGATGCTGCCGGGCCGGGTGGCCGGCGACCAGCCGGGACGGGTCGTTGTGGGTGGCGACGCGGTACGGGTGGAACCAGGCGTGGAACTCCAGGTTCCGGGCGTGCGCCTCGGCGACCATGAACGCCAGCGGGTCGTACCCGGGATGCGCGCCCTGGGTGCCGGTGAGCCACTGCGACCACGGCTCGTACGGCGAGGGCCAGAAGGCGTCCGCGGCGGGCCGGATCTGCACGACCACCGCGTTCATGTTGCGCTGTGCCGCCAGGTCGAGCCAGGAGCGGAACTCGGCCTGCTGGGTGGACACGCTCAGGCCGGTGCCGCTGGGCCAGTCGATGTTCGCCACGCTGGAGATCCACATGGCTCTGTACTGCCGCTTCGGGGTCGCCGGGTTGGTCTGACAGGCGGTTGTCCCGACCGCCTGCCGGCTGGTCGCCCCGGCCGGTGCCGCGACCGTCAGGACGCCGGCGGCGGTCACCGCGGCGACCGCCGAGGCGAGGATACGGAACCACAGAGTTCGATGCGTGCCCACGGTGGGAGTCTTCGGCACAGCACGGGAGCAGTGCAAGACTTCGGTTCGTCGACGCCGCAGCCGAGCGCGAAGCGATCTCGGGCAGTACGTTGAACCGGTGACCGGACGGTTTCCGATCGAAGACGTGACCCCCGTCGTCTCCTGCGGTCGCTACCCCGCGAAGGCGGTGGTGGGCGAGCTGGTGCCGGTGTCGGCGCGCGCCTACCGGGAGGGCCACGACGCCCTCGGCTGCAACGTCGTCTGGCTGGGCCCGGACGGCCGGGCGCGCCCGTTCACCCGGATGCGCCCCGGCGAGCCCGGCCAGGACCGCTGGCACGCCACGATCCGTCCCGACGCGGTCGGCGAGTGGACCTTCACCGTGGAGGCGTTCGACGACCCGTACCTGACCTGGCAGAACGCGGTGACGAAGAAGATCGCCGCCGGGCAGGGGCCGGCGGAGCTGGCCAACGACCTGGCCGAGGGCGTCCGGGTGCTGACCGCCGCCCTGGAGCTGGTCCCGGCCGCCGACGCCGACCGGGTGCGCGCGGCCGTGGCGGCGCTGGCCGACGAGCGGCAGCCCCCGCAACGGCGGGTCGCCCCGGCGCTCGCCCTCGCCGACCTGCTCTGGGAGCATCCGGTGCGCGCGCTGGTCACCACCGGCGAGCAGCGCCGGCTCTGGGTGGACCGCCCCCGGGCGCTCTTCTCCGCCTGGTACGAATTCTTCCCCCGCTCGGAGGGGGCGGTCCCGGCGACCGTCGACGCGCCCGCGCGCTCCGGCACCTTCGCCACCGCCATCCAGCGGCTGCCGGGGGTCGCCGCGATGGGCTTCGACGTGCTCTACCTGCCCCCGATCCACCCGATCGGCCGGGTCAACCGCAAGGGCCGCAACAACGCGCTCACCGCCGGGCCGGACGACGTCGGCTCGCCCTGGGCGATCGGGGCGGCCGAGGGCGGCCACGACGCCATCCACCCCGACCTGGGCACGGCGGAGGACTTCCGGGACTTCGTCGCCGCCGCCGCCGAGCAGGGCCTGGAGGTGGCGATGGACCTGGCGTTGCAGTGCGCCCCGGACCACCCCTGGGTGACCGAGCACCCGGAGTGGTTCACCACCCGGGCCGACGGCAGCATCGCGTACGCGGAGAACCCGCCGAAGAAGTACCAGGACATCTACCCGCTGAACTTCGACAACGACCCGGAGGGCATCCGGGCGGAGATCCTGCGGGTGGTGCTGCACTGGGTCGGCGAGGGGATCCGGATCTTCCGGGTCGACAACCCGCACACCAAGCCGCTCGACTTCTGGCACTGGCTGATCGGGGAGGTCAAGAAGGTCGAGCCGGACGTGCTGTTCCTGGCCGAGGCGTTCACCCGGCCGGCCGTCATGCACGGCCTCGGCAAGATCGGCTTCACCCAGTCGTACACGTACTTCACCTGGCGCACGAGCGCGGCCGAGATGCGGGCGTACTGCGAGGAGCTGGTCGCCGCGGCCGACTACATGCGGCCGAACTTCTGGCCGAACACGCCGGACATCCTGCACGAGTCCCTCCAGCACGGCGGCCCGCCGATGTTCAAGATCCGGGCGGTGCTGGCCGCGCTGCTCTCCCCCTCCTGGGGCATGTACGCCGGCTTCGAGCTGTTCGAGCACGAGGCCCGCCCCGGCGCGGAGGAGTACCTGGACAACGAGAAGTACGAGCTGCGCCCCCGCGACTGGGCCGGCGCGCAGGAGCAGGGGCGGTCGCTGGCCCCGTTCGTCGCCACCCTCAACCGGGTGCGGCGCGAGAATCCGGCCCTGCACCGGCTGCGCAACCTGGTCTTCCACGAGATCGACAACCCGGCGCTGCTGTGCTGGTCCAAGCGCGACCCGGACACCGGCAACACGGTGCTCGTGGTCTGCTCGTTCGACTCTCGCACGGTGCAGTGGGGCAACACCACGCTGGACATGCCGGCGCTGGGCCTCGACTGGCACGAGCGGTTCACCGTGTACGACGAGCTGACCGGCGCCAGCTACGACTGGGGGCAGCGCAACGCGGTCCGGCTCGACCCGTACCTGCAACCCGCGCACGTGTTCACCGTGCGCCGGCCGGCTCCCCCGCCGGCCGCCCCGCCGGCCGTGCCGGCGTCGCCCGACCTGACCGTCGAGGACGTACCCGCCGACCTCTCCGGCGGTACCGCCCCGACCGCCCCGACCTTCGCGGCCGGAAAGGACGACGAACTGTGGACGAGCTGATCGCCGGGCGGGCGCACGACCCGCACGCCGTGCTCGGCGCGCACCCGGCCGAGGGGCGCACCACGATCCGCACCCTGCGCCGGGGCGCCGGCGAGGTGTCGGTGCTGGTGGACGGCGAGCGGCACCCGGCGACGCGGGTGCACGACGTGGGCGTCTTCGAGGCCACCGTGCCGGGCACGGTGCTCGACTACCGGGTGGAGGTGGACGGCGTCGTCCACGACGACCCGTACCGGCACCCGCCCACGCTCGGCGAGCTGGACCTGCACCTGATCGGCGAGGGCCGGCACGAGCGGCTCTGGGAGGCCCTGGGCGCCCGCGTCCTCGACGGGGGCGTGGCGTTCGCCGTGTGGGCGCCGAACGCGCGCGGCGTCCGGGTGGTCGGGGACTTCACCGGCTGGGCCCCGGACGACGGCTGGCCGATGCGCTCGCTGGGCGCCAGCGGGGTGTGGGAGCTGTTCGTCCCGGGCGTCGGCGCCGGCGCGACGTACAAGTACCGGGTCCTCGGCGCCGACGGGCGCTGGCGGGACAAGGCCGACCCCCTGGCCCGGTACGCGGAGACGCCGCCGGCCACCGCGTCGGTGGTGCACCACTCGACGTACGAGTGGTCCGACGCCGACTGGCTGGCGCGGCGCGCGCGGCGGGCGCCGCACCGGGAGCCGATGAGCGTGTACGAGGTGCACCTCGGCTCGTGGCGGCCCGGCCTCGGCTACCGGGAGCTGGCCGAGCAGCTGACCGCGTACGTGACCGAGCTGGGCTTCACGCACGTGGAGTTCCTGCCGGTGATGGAGCACCCGTTCGGCGGCTCCTGGGGCTACCAGGTCACCGGCTACTACGCCCCCACCTCCCGGTTCGGCGACCCCGACGAGTTCCGTCACCTGGTGGACCGGCTGCACGCCGCGGGCGTCGGGGTGATCCTCGACTGGGTGCCCGCGCACTTCCCGAAGGACGAGTGGGCCCTGGCCCGCTTCGACGGCACCCCGCTGTACGAGCACCCCGACCCGCGCCGCGGCGAGCACCCCGACTGGGGCACGTACGTCTTCGACTTCGGCCGCCGGGAGGTGCGCAACTTCCTGGTCGCCAACGCGCTGTACTGGCTGGACGAGTTCCACGTCGACGGCCTGCGCGTGGACGCGGTCGCCTCGATGCTCTACCTGGACTACTCCCGGGCCGAGGGGCAGTGGGCGCCCAACGTGCACGGCGGCCGGGAGAACCTGGAGGCCATCGCGCTCCTGCAGGAGGTCAACGCCACCGTCTACAAGCACCACCCCGGGGCGCTGATGGTGGCCGAGGAGTCCACCGCCTGGTCCGGCGTCACCCGCCCCACATCGGAGGGCGGGCTGGGCTTCGGGTTCAAGTGGAACATGGGCTGGATGCACGACACCCTGCTGTACGCCTCGAAGGACCCGATCTACCGGCAGCACCACCACCATCAGCTCACCTTCTCCCTGGCGTACGCGTGGAGCGAGAACTACGTGCTGCCGATCAGCCACGACGAGGTGGTGCACGGCAAGGGCTCGCTCGCCGCCAAGATGCCCGGGGACGCCTGGCAACGGCTGGCCAACGTGCGGGCGCTGCTGGCGTACATGTGGGCGCACCCCGGCAAGCAACTGCTGTTCATGGGCTGCGAGCTGGCCGACGACCGGGAGTGGAGCGAGGAGCGCGGGCTCGACTGGTACCTGCTGCACGACCCGGCGCGGGCCGGCGTGCGGCGCCTCGTCGGCGACCTCAACCGCGTCTACCGGGACACCCCGGCGCTGTGGGCGCAGGACACCGACCCGGCCGGGTTCCGCTGGATCGCCGCCGACGACGTCGCCAACAACACGGTGTCGTTCGTCCGGATCGCCCCGGACGGCGCGACGCTGGTCTGCGTGGCGAACTTCTCCGCCGTACCGCTGGAGGGCTACCGGATCGGCCTGCCGGCGGCCGGGAGGTGGACGGAGGTGCTCAACACCGACTCCCACCACTACGGCGGGTCGGGGGTGGGGAACCTGGGCGCGGTGGAGGCGGAGGGCGTGCCGTGGCACGGGATGCCGGCGTCGGCGGCGCTGCGGGTGCCGCCGCTGGGCGTGCTCTGGCTCCGCCGAGACTGAGGCGGGCCGCCCCGCCTGGCCGCGGTGCACGCCCTTGGGGCGGGGCGCCGGGCGGGGTAGCAGGGCAGGGTGGGAGCAGCTGGGTTGGGGCGCTGTGGAGCTGCCCCGCCTGTGCGCCCGCCCAGGCTGGACTGCCCCGTTCACGCGGGCAGCTCCACAGGAGCGCGACGACGGTACGCCGGACCGTACGCCGGACCGCGCGACGGCCGTGCGCGATCGCCTCGTCGACCGGCGGGGTAGCCACCACCGCCAGGGTGCGCAGCCCGCCGCGGCCGGTCAGACCAGGCTGGCCTCGCGCAGCAGCTTCCACAGCCCGGCGCCGTCCGGCGCGGAGAGCCACTTCTGCCCCACCGGCCCGGACGACGACCGGCCGGCCGGGGCGGGCAGGGTGCCGGCCAGCACCGCCTGGGTCGGCGAGAGCCGGCGGATCGCCACCCCCGCCACGTTGTCGGGGTGGCCGGCGGCGAACTCCCGGTAGATCTCCTGGTCGTGCTGGCCGTCGTCGCCGATCAGCAGCCAGCGGACGTCGGGGAACTCCCGGGCCAGCCGGGCGAGGGTGGCCCGCTTGTGCTCCCGGCCGCTGCGGAACCACCGGTCGTTCGTCGGCCCCCAGTCGGTGAGCAGCAGCGGCCCGGCCGGGTAGAGGTGCCGGGACAGGAACCGGGTCAGCGTCGGCGCGACGTTCCAGGCGCCGGTGGACAGGTAGAACACCGGCGCGCCGGGGTGCGCGGTGACCAGCCGCTCGTAGAGCACCGCCATGCCGGGCACCGCGGCCCGGGCGTGCTCGTCGAGGACGAACGTGTTCCAGGCGGCCAGCAGGGGCCGGGGCAGCGCGGTCACCATGACCGTGTCGTCGATGTCGGAGAGGATGCCGAACTTCACGCCCGGGTCGAGCACCCGGATCAGCGCCTCGACCGGCTCCGCGTCGGCCACGCTCAGCCGCACCGACGCCCAGCCGGGGGTCAGGTCGGCCTCGACCACGGTGTCGACGAACCCGCTGCGGTCGGCCTGCGCCTCGTGCCGCACCCCGCCGGCCTCGATCGTGACCGTCGCGTACTTGGCGGGCAGGGTGGTGAAGCTGCGCCAGCCGCGGACCTTCTCGGGCCGCTTGCGGGCGCGGACGTCCGGGCGGCCCAGCAGCACCCGGCAGAGCACCCGCGCCCAGCCAGGGGCGCCGTACCCGGCGTACGCGACGATGTTGATCTTCCACCCGGTGCGCCGCAGCCTGCGCTCCACCAGGTTGTGCACGGCGTCCTCGATCCGCGCGGCCCGGTGCAGGTTCGGTACGGCCAGCTGGCCAGCGGGTGTGGGCACGCTGCAACCCTGCCACACCCCGGCGGAGGCGGCCACGCGAGCGGAGACCACCCCCGTCCCGTTTGCCAAGAACGACCCGGAACGCCCGACGCACTCCGTTCGTTACGACGACGGGGGGCGTTGGGTCTTGTCGACAGTCGTGGAACACCGCCGCCGGTGGCGCCCGGCGCTCGACCGGCCGGCGCTCGTCGCGCTCGTGCTCGGGCTGGCCGGGCTCGGCTACCGGCTGGCCCTCGCGCTGCTCACCGTGCCCGCCTCCAACAGCGACGAGGCCACCTTCGGGCTGGCCGCGATGCACATCGCCGCCGGCCGGGAGCACCCGGTCTTCCTCTACGGCCAGCGCTACATGGGCATGCTGGAGTCCTACCTGGCGGCGCCGCTGTTCGCCGTGACCGGGCCGAGCTGGGTCGTGCTGCGGCTGCCACTGCTTCCGCTCTGGGCGCTGTTCGCCTGGGCGATGTACCGGCTGACCCGCCGGATCTGCACCCCGTGGTTCGCCACGCTCGTCGTCGGCCTGCTCGCGCTGGGCCCCGAGCGCGTCGTCCGGGACCACCTCACCACGGTCGGCGGGCGGGCCGAGGCGAAGCCGGCCGTGGTGCTGGTGCTGCTGATCGCCGTGGGGCTGGCCGACGGGCGGGTCGCGGCCCGGCGGCTCGCCGTCGGCGCCGCCGGCCTGCTGGCCGGGCTGGCCTTCTGGTCGGACTGGCTGATCGTGCCGTACCTGGCGGCGGCCGGGCTGGTGCTGGCCTGGGCGCTGCGCCGGGAACTCGTCGGCCGCTCGGGGGCGCTGCTGCTGGCCGGGGCCGCCCTCGGCGCCGCGCCCCTGATCCAGGCCAACCTGGCCGCCCCGCCCGGCCAGGACTCGCTGTCGGTGCTGCGGGCGATCAGCACGAGCACGGGGCCGGTCCCGGCGCTCGCCGACCGGCTGCGCGGCGGGCTGCTGCAGGGCGTGCCGCTGGCCAGCGGCCTCTGCCCGGTGACCGGGTGCGACCGGGGGCCGCAGTGGTTCGGGCTGCTCTACCCGCTGCTGTTGGCGGCCGCCGCCGCGCTCGCGCTGGTCGCGTACCGGCGCGCCGCGAGCCGCGCCGAGCGGGTCGGGCCGGTCGCGCAGCTCGCCCTCGTCGGCGGGGCGGCGCTGACCCTGGCGGCGTACGTCCGCAGCCCGCTGGCCGCCACCGAGCCGCTGGGCAACGCCCGCTACCTGTCGGTGCTCCAGATCTCGCTGCCGATGGTGGTCTGGCCGCTGTGGGTGGCGGCGGTGGCCGCCTGGCGGGGCACGGCGGGCGTCCTCCGCCGGCTGGCCGGGGCGTCGGCCGCCGCGGCGCTGGCGGGGCTGACCGCCGCCGTCCTGGTCACCACCGGCAACTTCGTCGCCATGATCGGGCCGTTGCGGGGCGAGGAACTACTCGCCCGGGAGCTGGCCGACACGGTCCGCCGGGCGGGGCTGCGGGCCGTTTACGCGGAGTACTGGACGTGCAACCGGCTGGTCTTCAACACGGCCGAGGCCGTGGTGTGCGGGGTGCTCGACACCCAGCTGACGCCGGGGCAGAACCGCTACCAGCCGTACTGGCGGGAGGTGGCCCGCGTCGCCCGGCCGGGCTACGTGTTCGCGGCGGACGGCCCGGCGGACCGGCGGCTGCGGGGGCTGCTCGGGGACCGGGCCGACCGGGCCCTGCTCGCCGAGGTGGGCGGCTATCGCGTGTACCACCCGGAGACGGCCGTACGGCCGTGGCGCTGACCGCGGGCCGTACGCTGGCCGGGCCGCCACCCGCCGCACCGAGGAGGTCCCGCCGATGCTCATCCTGCTGCCACCCTCGGAGGGGAAGGCCGAGGCCGGCACCGGCCGGCGGCTGGACCTGACCCGGCTGTCCCTGCCGGAGCTGAACCCGGCCCGGGCGGCCGTGCTGGCCGAGCTGGTCGGGCTCTGCGCGGGCGGGGACGAGGCGGCGGCCCTCGACGCGCTGGGGCTCACCCCGGGGCTCGCCGGGGAGTTGCGCCGCAACGCCCGGCTGGAGCGGGCGGCCACCGCGCCGGCCAGCCGGATCTACACGGGCGTGCTCTACGAGGCCCTGGACCTCGCCTCGCTGCCCCCGGGCGCGCAGCGGGCGGCCCGCCGGTCGGTGCTGGTCAGCTCCGGCCTGTGGGGGGCGCTGCGGCTCACCGACCGGATCCCGCCGTACCGCTGCCCGATCGGGGCGCGGCTGCCCGGCGTGGGGGCGCTGTCGGCGTACTGGCGGCGGACGCTGGCCCCGGCCATGGAGGCGGCGGCCGGCGGCGGGCCGGTGCTGGATCTGCGCTCCGGCGCGTACGCGGCCACCTGGAATCCGCGCGGCGAGCTGGCCGAGCGGACCGTCACGGTGCGGGTGCTGCACGAGCGCGACACCCCGCAGGGGCCGGTCCGGTCGGTCGTCAGCCACTTCAACAAGGCGACGAAGGGACGGCTGGTCCGGGACCTGCTCACCGCCGGCGCCCGCCCCCGCACTGTGGACGAACTGGTGGCCGCCCTGCGCGACCTCAAGTACACGGTGCTGGAGCAGCCACCGGCCGCCGGCCGGCCCCGGGCGGTGGACGTCGTGGTGACGCGGCTGTAACAACCCGGAAACGGAAAGGCTCCGCGACGAGGCCGTTGCCGCAAGATTTCCTCAAGCCTGGCGGCCACGGGTACCACCGGACGGCCCGGCGGGCGACGGTAGGGGGAAACCGACGCCGTAAAGGAGACTGTGGTGGCCCCCGAACCCACGCTGCTCGACCGGCCTCGTCTTCCCGCGGCCCCGCCCCCGCTGGACTGGTCGACCCTCGCCGACGCCTTCGAGCTGGCCTGCCTGCTGCGCTGCACCTCCACGCCCGCCGTGACCGGGCGCCGTTCCCCGCTGCCCGCCCCGGCGGGCGCCGGCGCCGGCGCCGAGTTCAACCGGGAGGAGGCGGCGCACCGGATGCGCCAGCTGCTGGGCCGGCTGGAGATCCCCGTCACCCACGAGGTGGCCACCGGCGGCCTGCGGCGCCGTTACGAGCTGCACCGTCTCCAGGTGCCCCGGGAGTACCGGGCGACGTACGCGGCGCGCATCGAGGTCGGCTGGCGGCAGGGCCGGCGGGAACTGCTCGGCGGGGCCGTCCCGGGGGCGTCGACCGCCCGCCGGGTGTGGCGTCCCCGGCTGGCCGCCGCGGCGTGGCGCGCGGCGCTGCTCGCCGGCGGGCGGCACGTGCGACGGCACATCCTCGGCGTCCGGCTGACCGACCGGGAGCTCGCCGCCGTGCTGGTCCGGGGCGCCGCGCTGTTGGAGGTGCCCGCCCTGCTCCAGCCCGGCGCGGGCTGCTTCGTGGTGTGCGTCGCCGAGGGCCCGGACCGGGAGCGCATCATGCACAGCGTCTCCGTGGAGGTGGCGCCCCGGGTGCGGGTGGCGACCGCGAGCTGACCACCGGCCACCCGGCGGGCTTGCGCCGGGCAGGGTTCACGGCGCAGAGTGCCCCGGTGAGCCGTTGCTGGTCTGTGCCCCCGCGCGCCGCCGGCGTGGTGCTGCTGATGCTGCTGGTGGCGTCCGGGCTCGCCGGCTGCCGGGACACGCCGGAGGAGCCGATCCCGATCCGGATCGCCACCGGCAGTCCCACCGCCGTCTACCACGCCTTCGGCCAGTCGCTGGCCGCCCTGCTCAACCGGGAGCTGCCCGGCGTACGGGCGAGCGTGGTGGTGACCGCCGCGTCGGCGGAGAACGTCCGACTGCTCGGCACGGGCCGCGCCGAGCTGGGCTTCACCCAGGCCGACGTGCTGCCCACCGGCGAGCAGGAGCGGCCGACCGTGCTCGCCGTGGCCCGGGTCTACGACGACCTGCTGCACCTGGTCACCACGGCCGGCGGTCCGGTCCGTACGCTGGCCGACCTGCGCGGCCGGCGGGTCTCCGTCGGCGCGCCCGGCTCCGGTACCGAGATCACCACGACCCGGCTGCTGGAGGTCGCCGACCTCGGCGGCGCCGCCGTCGCGCGGGAACGGCTGGGGCTCGACGACTCCGTCGCCGCCCTGCGCGCCGGCCGGATCGACGCCTTCTTCTTCTCCGGCGGGCTGCCGGTGCGCGCCGTCAAGGAGCTGAGCGCCGCCAGCGCCATCCGGATCGTCGACCTGGGCGAGTGGACCGAGCCGCTACGGCGCGGCTACCGCGAGGTCTACGTGTCCCGGGACATCCCCCGCTCGGTGTACGGGGTCGACCCGGTCACCACCGTGGCCAACCCGAACTACCTGGTGGTACGGGCGAACCTGCCGGAGGCGCTGGTCCGCGAGGTGACCCGGCTGTTGATGGAACGCCGGGCAGAGCTGGCGGCGGCCCATCCCGCGGCCGGGCGGATGAGCCCCCGCTCGGCCATCGCCACCACCCCCCTGCCCCTGCACCCGGGCGCGGCCGGCTGGTACCGGTCCAACAAGCCCTGACCGGCCGCCGGCGGGCCGACCCCCGCGGGCCGGCGCGGCGCGGAACCGCCCTCAGCGGGCCGACAGGGCCGGTCCGTCGGGGCTGACCGCCGGGCCGCGGACGGCCGTACCCGCCGGGGCGGCAGGGCCGGCGGGGACCGGGGCCGGGAACCACAGACCGGCCACCAGGCCGCACGGCTCCGCCAGACGCATGGTGAGCCGGCCGTCGGAGGCGTCGACCAGCACCGCGACGATGGTCAGGCCGAGCCCGGCGCCGTCGACGTTCTGCACCTCGGGCGCCCGCCAGAACCGCTCGGTGGCCCGGTCGAGCTGGTCCAGCGTCATGCCGGGCCCGGTGTCCCGCACCTCCAGCGCGATCCCGCCGTCGGCGGGCCGGACCGTCACCGTCACCTCGCCGCCGGCCCCGCTGAACTTCACCGCGTTGTCGATCAGCGCGTCGAGCGCCTGGTCGATCGCGGTCGGCACGGTCCGGGCGTACGCCGGGCCGGCGACCGAGGCCAGCCGGAGGCTGACCGACCGGTGCCGGGCCAACGGCTGCCAGGCGGCGACCCGGGACGCGGCCACCTCGGCGGCGTCCACCGTCACCCGCTGGTTCTCCTCCCGCTCGGCGCGGGCGAGGGTGAGCAGGGCGTCCAGCAGCCGCGCCAGCCGGTCGGTCTCCTCCAGCGCCAGCTGGTGCTCCGCCCGTCCCTGCGGGTCGCTGAGGCTCAGCCCCAGCTCCTCCACCCGCAGGCGCAGCGCGGTCAGCGGGTTGCGCAGCTGGTGGCTGGCGTGCGCGACGAAGGCCCGCTGCCGGTCCATCACGTCCGACACCACGTCGGCCATGTTGTTGAAGCTCGCGGCGAGGCGGCGTAGCTCCGGCGGGCCCAGCCGGTGCTG
This sequence comes from Micromonospora sp. B11E3, assembly GCF_039871625.1. Taxonomy (NCBI): domain Bacteria; kingdom Bacillati; phylum Actinomycetota; class Actinomycetes; order Micromonosporales; family Micromonosporaceae; genus Micromonospora; species Micromonospora sp. B11E3. The sequence goes on from NZ_JBDPMC010000007.1 coordinate 58,754, forward strand.
CACCCGGGCGCTCCGGTCCCCCTCGGCGATCTCGTGGGTGACGGCGTCCAGCTCGGTGACCGGGCGCAGCACCCACCCGGCCAGCCCGAACGCGGTCAACACGCAGGCCAGCACCGCGACGATCCCGATCGCGGCGAGCAGCAGCCACCACGCCGTGACCCTCCGCCGGATGCCGTCGGCGGGCGTGGCGATGACGACCGCCCCGAGGACCTCGCCGCCGTCGTTGATCGGCACCGCCACCACGACCGGGTCGTCCCCCCACGGCCACACCGAGTCGGGGACGCTGAACTGCTGCCCGGACAGCGCGTAGTCCAACGCCGCCTCGGTCCCCTGCCCGGGTCGCCAGTCGCGCGACGACACCGCCGTGCGCCGGTCCCGGTCGACCACCGCCGCGCCGATGCCGTACAACTCGTCGTAGCTCGCCAGCTCGCCGCCGAGCGGCCCCGGGGCACCGCCGCGCAACGCCGGCCCGGCCAGCGAGGCGAACCGGGTCGCGTCGGCGAGCCGGTCGGCCCGCACCCGCTCGGTCTCCCGGCTGGCCAGGGTGGCCGCGAGCGGGGTCTCCAGCGCCAGCAGCACGAGCACCATCAGCAGCAGGTAGCTGATGACCAGCCGACGACGCACGCCACCCCCCTCACTCCGCGCGCAGCCGGTAGCCGACCCCGCGGACCGTCTCCACCAGCCGCGGGTCGCCCAGCTTGCCGCGCAGCGAGCCCACGTGCACCTCGACGGTGTGCCGATCGGCCCAGGTGGTGCCCCAGACGTCGAGCAGGATGCGGTCCCGGGGCACCGCCACCCCGAGCTGCCGGCCCAACGAGAGCAGGATGTCGAACTCCTTGCGGGTGAGGCTGACCTCCCGCCCGTCGACGGTGACCGTGCGGGCGGCGACGTCGATCCGTACCGCCCCGGCCTCGATCACGTCCCGCTCCGGCGCGGCGTGCGCGGCCCGCCGCAGCACCGCCTCGATCCGGGCCTGGAGCTCGACCATCGAGAACGGCTTCACCACGTAGTCGTCGGCGCCCAGCCGCAGGCCGAGGACCCGGTCGCGTTCCTCGCCCCGGGCGGTGACCGCGATGATGCCGAGCTGGGCGCTGCGCCGGCGCAGGGCCCGGCACAGGTCCGTGCCGTCGCCGTCGGGCAGGGTCAGGTCGAGCAGCACCAGATCGCAGGGTGCGGCGGAGAGGGCCGCGGCGACGGTGGCCGCGTGCTCCACCTCGTAGCCGCGCCGGATCAGGGCCGAGGACAGGGCGGCGGCGACCCGAAGGTCGTCCTCGACCAGCAGGATGCGCAACCCGGACCCCCGTTCCTCGAACCGATCCGTCGCATCGTCGCAGAAGCCGGCGCCGGGCGGGAGGGCCGCCCGGCCGGCGGGACGGCACACCGCCCGGTCCGGGCCGGTCCCCGGGGCCGCGCGGCCGGGTTTCCCGCCCGCCGTACGCTGCGGGGGTGATCTACAAACTGCTGACCACCGCCGAGTGGGACGCCGCCCGCGACGCCGGGCACTTCGCCGGTTCGGCGGTGGACCACCAGGACGGCTTCATCCACCTCTCCGCCGCCGGGCAGGTCGTGGAGACAGCCCGCCGGCACTTCGCCGGCGTCACCGGCCTGACGCTGCTCGCCGTCGACCCGGCCGCGCTCGACGGGCGGCTGCGCTGGGAGCCGTCGCGGGGCGGGGAACTCTTCCCCCATTTGTACGGGGCGCTGCCGGTGGCCGCCGTGGTCGAGGCCCACGCGCTGCCGGCGGACACCCCGGCCGCCGACGCGGTGGCGCGCCTGCTGGCCTGACCGGCCCCGGAAACGGGCGCGGGCCCGGGCGACCGTGGTCACCCGGGCCCGCACGCGACGCGGACGGTTCAGCCGCAGAGGCGGCCGATCTCCTGCCGGAACCGCTCCATCGGGTTCGGCTCGTCCGGGCCGAGCAGGTAGACCTTCAGCTCCTGGCGCGCCTCCGTCATCGGGTCGTCACCGGCCCGGGTGAGCGCGACGATCTTCTCCAGCTCGCCGCAGTCGGCCGAGAGCAGGTACGCCGCCCGGGCGGTCGGGAAGTTGCGCCGGAACTCGTCCTCCGACAGCCCGCTCGGGTTGGCCACCACGTACGGCCGCTGGCTCTGCACGAAGTCGGACACCACACTGGAGATGTCGCTGATCAGCAGGTCGGTCTGGTTGAAGCAGTCGAACAGGGCCGGGACCCGGCCGGTGACCACCCGGTGGCCGGGGCCGTCGAGCGAGGTGGCCTCGGTGTCGCCGCCGGCCGCCCGGATCAGCCCCACCACCCGCTGGTGCACCGCCAGGGCCGCCTTCGAGCGGGTGCCGGTCAGCGGGTGCGGCTTGTAGATCAGCCGCACCGACGGCCGGGTGGCGAGCAGGCCCTTGACGATCCGCTCCCCCATCAGCACCAGCGAGGTGTGGTACGGGTCGTCTTCGAGCCAGCCCTCCCAGGTCGGGGCGTACAGCACGGTGAAGGGCCGGTCGACCGACTCGGAGCCGAACGTGTGCACCCCGGCCAGCTGCGGCCGTCCGATCTCGACGATGTCGGCGTCCAGCACGCCCACGCCGGCCCGGGCGTAGCGCTCGCGCCCGGCGCGCCCGGCCACCCAGACCTCGTCGTACACCTTGCTGTACGGGTTGACGCTGGCCTGCTTGTCGCTGTCGCCGTGTCCGACGAAGATGTGCTTCGTGCCCGGCTCGCGGAGCATGTGGATGTTCGCGCCGACGTTCGCCGCGTAGAGCGCGGCGCGGATGCTGCCCATTTCCAGGTTCATGAAGTCCGGGCCGGCCGGCACGCAGATCACCGGCAGCCGCGTGTCGGCCAACTCCTGGAACGCCTCCCGGCTGCGCATCAGCACCACGGCCCGCCGCTCGAGGGCCTCGGTCGGGGCCAGCCACATGTTGGCCTGGTAGACGTCCTTCGCGGGACCGGCGAAGTAGAGGGCGACCTCCGGCCGGTAGGTGTCCATCCACCGCTGCACGGCCGGCAGCAGGGTGCTCTTGCCCATGCCCCGGCCGCGCAGCCAGGTCAGCGCGACGATGCCGCCGGCCACCGCCGCCGACAGCACGGCCGCGGCGCCGGCCGCCAGCATCGGGGCGACGTCGTCCTGCGCCGCCGCGAGCACCGCCGCCGGCACCAGCAGGACGTTGACCATGGCGAGCGGCTCGCCCGCGACCGCGGAGACCCACTCGGGCGGGCGGGGCGCGGAGCGCAGCGGGCCGAGTTCGATGTTGCGCACGAGCGCGGACTGCGGGTTACGGCGCTCGATCATCCTGTTCAGCGCCCCGGCGAAGACCGAGATCACCCAGACCGCGGCGGGCAGCAGCAGGATCGCGGTCAGCTGCACCGGAGTGGGGCGGAGCGTCCCGACGACGAGCAGGACGGCCGAGAGGTCACGGGTCAGCTGGCGGTAACCGCGCCCGAGGCCGACCTTCTCCAGCAGCGTCAGGGTGGGCGCCGACCACCGGGGCAGGGCGAGCTCACCGACGACGGCGACGGCCCCGGCCACCGCGAACAACCAGACCGCGCCCAGCGCCCCCGCGACGAGGGCGATCAAATAGAACAGCAGCAGCACCGCCCCGCGAGCGGCCACTCCCGCCGGTCCGATCAACTTGCCGAACAACGGTCACTCTCCCCCAGACGGAATCGGCGACGGGGCCGACCCCACCGGGGCCGGCCTCGACGTCTAGTACGGCTAGCAGCGGGGTCCACTCGTTCGTCGTGCACGGCCCCATTCGCCCTCAGACCTTAACGCGAGACGTTGAGAGCGCCCTATTGGGGTATTGCGGATTTCCTTCCGTTGCGGGCGGTCGGTCCCGCACCGGTCCCGCTCGGCACGGTCATCCGTTCTGCCGGAAACATCGCACCGCGCCGGGGGCCGGGCGCTTCGCGAATTCCTCGAAGCCGAGCTGCGCCACGGCGTCGCGGCCGGCCCGGTTGACGGAGTAGACGCAGATGGTCGTCACGTTCAGTCGCTCGATCGACGCCGCCAGCTCCGGCAGCGGGGCGATCTCCGTGCCGTCGGCGAGCTTCGCCAACCGTCGGCGGTCCCGCACGAAGTCGGAGTTCTGGTCGTACTCGAGCAGGTAGCCGTCGCGGGGCAACACCACCCGCAGCCGACTGTCGATCATGGGCGCGGTGCGCATCAGGGTCGACGGAGCGAGCAGCAGGCCGGACGGACGGTCCAGCCCGTCGATCCAGAAGACGATCTGCTTACGCTGCTGCGGCAGCTTCCAGATCGGGTGCGGCGCCACCTCGACGAAGCTCTCCTTGGCCCACATCGGCGTGCCGAAGGACGCGAAGGACGCGACCAGCGCCGCGGCGACGACCGCGCTGGCCAGCCGGGACAACCTCGGCAGATCGACGGTGCAGAGGATCCCGACCAGGCCGGGCAGCGCGAGGATCCAGGGCACCCGCCAGAGCACGGCGGAGACGCCGCTGACAGCGCCGAGCGCCTCCAGCACGCCGGGCACGAGCAGCATGCTCAGTGTCACCGCCGCGCTCGCCGCGAGCAGTCTCGGGGTGCGCGGCCGGACGAGCATGGGCGCACACCAGAGGGCGAGCCCGCCGACGACCCCCAGCACGCCGACCAGCAGGGTGCGGCGGTAGGTGCCCTCGGCGTCGAAGAACTGGACGTCGCCGCCGGCGGCGACCGGCCCGAGCACCAGCCGCGACACGACCACCGCGCCGATCGGGTAGACCAGCGCGACGACTCCGGCCGTCAGCGCGTCCCGCCAGCGGCCGACCAGGAGCATGGCCAGACCGGCGGCGCCGACCAGCAGCGGCAGGATGATCGCCGATGTCGACGTCAGCCCGGTCGCCACCACCGAGAGCGCGCCCACCAGGAACAGCTTCCACCTCGACCGTGACTCGAACCAGTCGGTCAGGTAGACCCACATGAGCGGGATGACCGCCGAGACGAACATGCCCTTGCCCTCGTAGAGCCGGGGCAGGTGGAACGTGCCGAGCGCGGCGTCCGAGCCGGCCACGAGGTAGAGGTAGGCGACGGCCACCGTGAAGGCCAGCACGGGCCGGCGGGGCGCCCAGCGGTGGACCAGCCGCCACAGGGCGAGCACCGCGAGCACGGCGAGCACCGGCAGCAGCACGTACCACGTGGCGGTGGCCGCGTGAATGCCCAGGAAACGTCCGAGCGCGCCGGCGAAGACCTCGATCGAGGAGATCGGCGGCTGGGTGCTCAGCGGGGCGGCGACGTTCTCGGTGAACAGGAAGTCCCGCAGCGGGACGATGTCCCGCTGGGCCACCCACACCGACTTGCCGACGTAGAAGACGTCGTCCTGGGTGTTGCGGGCCATGAACAGCGAGGAGACGGCGACCCCGACCGACACGAGCAGCGCGTAGGTCGCCTGCCCGCCCCTGGCGACCGGCTCCCCCGCCTCGGCGCGGACCAGCCACGCCCGGCGCGCGCGCAGCACCACGACCGCGGAGGCGAACAGCCCGAGCGCGGCGGGCACCCACCAGGGCATCCGACCCCCGACGGCGGCGGTGCCGGCGGCGAGGACGCCGGCGCCCGCGGCGATCCACCACCAGCGCGACCTGTCCGCGGCGGGCTCCACCGGGGCGGGCGGGGCCTCGACCGCCCGCCGCCGTAGGGCCCGGACCAGCGCCAGCACGCCGAGCACGGCGCAGCAGACGAGCCAGACCAGAAACGTCACCGACGGCCGCAGGGCGACCAGGAAGGCCGCGTGGTACAGGACGGTGAACAGTGCGAAGGCCAGCACGGACGCATCGGTCATCCGGCGCGGAAGAGACGCCACGAAGGCCCCGAACCGCCGCCTGGCGTCCTGGCCCCCGGTGCGTTGCTCGTCCGGCATGCGCTGGTCCCCCACGGGCTCGGCGTCGTTCGCGACGGTCGACACAGGGCGTCCTTGCTCTCGGTCGAGTGGGAGGATTCGTGGTCGGGCCGCCCCGCCGTGGGCGGGCACGACCGGCCCGGCGCAGGACGGCAGCCTACCCCGGACGTGGTCACCGGCGGGGCCGGCCACCCGGGCCGCCGCCGGCGAGGCTCAGTGGGAGTCGCCGGCGAAGAGCCGGCCGACCGCCCGGTGCGCCGGCAGGATCCCCTGGCGTGCCACATCCGCGTCGAGAACCCCGTCGAGGATGTCGAGGAAGTGGTCGAGCTGGGCGGCGAGCGGCTCCCGGTTGGAGACCAGTTCCGGAACCTCCATGATGGACTGCTGCCGGTAGCCGCGGCCGTCCGGCGTCGCCGCGTCGAGCGACACGTGCCGGTAGATGGTGACGTCCCGGCGGATGAGGTCCGCCTCGATCAGCCGGTCCACCTCGCTGATCACCAGGGTGCGAACCTTGCGCTGGCCGATCCGGCTCGCCGAGACGTTGGCCAGGGCCGGGTTGTCGAACGTCAGCACCACCTCGGCGACGTCCTCCGCGCCGGGCAGCGAGTCGGGGTGGAAGTAGCCGAGGGAGCCCCGCACCGAGCTCGGCTCCTGCCCGCCGAACGCCTGGATCGCCAGGTCGACGTCGTGCACCAGCAGATCCCACGCCACGCCGGTGCGGATCCGCGGCGCGTACGGGGAGTGCCGGGTGACGGTCAGGTGGACGGGACGGTCGACCAACGCGAACGCGGTCAGCACGGCCGGGTTGAACCGCTCGAGCAGCCCGCAGAGCAGCGGCACGCCCCGCTTCTCGGCGGTCGCCACGACGTCCTCGGTCTCGCTGAGGCTGCCGCAGACCGGCTTCTCGATCAGCAGCGGCTTGTCCGCGGCGAGCACCTCGCCGGCCAAACCGTGATGCAGCTCGGTGGGCGCGGCGATGACCACCGCGTCGACGTCGGAGAGGTTCGCCGGGTCGGGGGCCCACTCGGCGCCGTACCGGTCGGCGACGTCCCGGCCGACGGGCTCGCGGGGCTCGATCACCCGCACCAGCCGGGCCCGGTCCGACTGGGCGATGACCCGGGCGTGCAGGGAGCCCATCACGCCCGTGCCGACCAGGGCGAAGCGCACCGGGGCGGTCACGCGCCCACCGCCTTGCGGACGGCCTCGACCACCCGGTCCACGTCGCCGTCGGCGAGGTGGTGGTGCACCGGGAGGGAGACACACTGCCGGACCACCCGACCGGTCACCGGGGCCGGGTCGGCGACCACCCGGGGGTGGTCGCGGTAGCAGTCGTAGTCGTAGACCGTCTTCGGGTAGTAGATGCCGCTGCCGACGCCCTGTTCGGTGAGCCGGGCGATCACCTCGTCGCGGCTGACCGGGGCGGCGTCGGTGACCAGCACCGTGTACTGGTGCCAGACGTGCGAGCGGCCGGGCAGCTCGGCCGGCAGGCGCAGGCCGGGGACGTCGGCCAGGCCGGCGGACAGCCGGGCGGCGTTGTCCCTGCGCCGCTTGACGCTGTCGGCGTAGCTGGCCAGCTGCGGGATGCCGAGGGCGGCCTGCAGGTCGGTGAGCCGGTAGTTGTGGCCGGCGACCTCGTACTGGTAGCGCTGCCGCATGCCCTGGTTGCGCAGTACCCGCAGCCGGTCGGCGAGGGCCGCGTCGTTCGTGGTGATCATGCCGCCCTCGCCCGTGGTGAGGTTCTTGGTGGCGTAGAGGGAGAACGTGCCGAGGCCGAAGCTGCCCGCCCCGCGCCCGTCGACGGTCGCCCCCAGCGACTGCGCGGTGTCCTCCACCAGGCCCAGCCCGTGCCGCTCGACCAGCGGGACGATCGCGCCCATGTCGGCCGGCTGCCCGTACAGGTGCACCGGCATGACCACCCTGGTCCGCGGCCCGATCGCGGCGGCCAGCGCCTCCGGGTCCATGCAGAAGTCGTCCTCGCGGATGTCCGCGAACCGGGCGGTCGCGCCCGCCTCCAGGATCGCGTTCAGCGTGGCGACGAACGTGAACGGGCTGGTGACGACCTCGTCCCCGGGCTGCAGGTCGAGCACCTCCAGGGCGGCGACCAGCGCCGTCGTGCCATTGTTGACGGCCACCGCGTGCTCCACTCCGACCAGGTCGGCGAACTCCCGCTCCAGCCGGGCGACCATCGGACCCTGCGCCAGCACTCCGGAACGGATCACCTCCACCGCGAGCTGCTCGGCCGCCTCGTCGAGTCTGACCACGGAAATGGGGATCACGGCGTCTCTCCTCGGGGGTTGGTGGCAGCGAGCAGACGGTAACAGCGGTGAGCTGCGACGAGGCAGCGACGGTCCGCCGTCGAGAGGTTCCACACCACGCGCGCCGGGGTACGTACGGCGCGGGACCTGGGCTAGTGTAGTTCCCTGCTCTGACCACCCCACCCCGGCGACGGGCGAATGCGACGCGGAGGCAGGTAACGCATGGTAGAGACGGCCACGCGCAAGAGCGCCGCCCCCGCGACAGCGCCGACGCCGTCGACCGACGCCCTGCCGGCCGGCGCCGCGCCGGCCCCGGCCAGCCCGCTGCGGCGGTGGCTGTCGCTCGGCGTACGGGTGGTCGTCATCGTCGCCATCGCCGCCGGGATGACCTGGAGCGTCGTCGACCAGTGGCCCCAGGTCCAGTCGACCTGGCTCGGCCTGGCCTGGCAGTCGGTGGCGCTGTCGGTGCTGGCGGCGCTGCTCGGGATGGTCGCGAACACGATGGCCTGGCGGGCCGCCGTGGCCGACCTGGGGCACCGGGTGTCGATCGCCGCGGCCCTGCGCATCTGCCTCGTCGGCCAGTTGGGCAAGTACATCCCCGGCAGCGTGTGGGCGTACGTGCTCCAGATCGAGCTGAGCCGACGCGCGGGACTCCCGCGCGCGCGGGCCTTCCTGGCCACCCTGGTCAGCGTCGGCCTCGGCGTGACCGCCGCGCTGGGCCTCGGCCTGCTGAGCCTGCCGGCGCTGCGCGACGCGGCGGCCGGCGACGAGTCCAGTTACGCCGACTCGGTGCGGGTCGCGCTCTGGATCGTGGCGGCGCTGTTCCCGGTCGCGCTGGTCTGCGCCCTGCCGCGGGTGCTCACCGCGCTCGTCCAGCTCACCCTGAAGGTGCTGCGCCGCCCGCCGCTGGAGCACCGGCTCACCTGGCCCGGCGTGCTGCGGGTGGTCGGCTGGAGCGCGCTGGGCTACGGCCTGTTCGGCGTGCACCTGTGGCTGCTGGCGAACGCCCAGGCCGCCCCCGGGCTGGACGGCCTGCTGCGCAGCGTCGGCTCGTTCGCCATCGCGATGACCGTGGGCATGTTCGCCTTCCTCTCCCCCTCCGGGCTCGGCGTGCGGGAGGCCGTGCTGGTGGCCGCGCTGGCCCCGTTCCTGGTCGGCAGCGGCGGCGTCGGCGCGGCGATGGGCATCGCGCTGGCGTCCCGGCTGATCTTCACCATCGCCGACGTCATCGCCGCCGGGCTGGCCGCCCTGTCCGGGGTGCGGCAACTGCGCCGGGAGGGCGGGGCCGTGGTGGCCCCCGCCACCGAGTAGCGAAGACGCGAACAAGGGCCCGGTCGGTGACCGGGCCCTTGTCGCTGCGGTCAGCGGGTGGTGACGGTGGTGATCCGGGTGAACTCGCGCATCAGGTCGTACCCGTCCCAGGTGGCGGCGAAGTTGAGCGCGTCGCCCACCGGGACGATCCGGTCCACCCCCCGGCCGGCGAGCGTGCGGGCGAAGGCGACCAGGTCGTCGGCGGAGAACCCGAAGTGGGTGACCGTCTGGTCCCGACGGACCACCAGCGGCGCGAGGTCCGCGAGCGTGTCGACCCGGGCCTGCGGGAACGTCCCGACGCCGAGCCAGCGGCGCGGGATGCCGCCCGGCTCCGCCAGGTCGACCGTCGCCAGGTCGTTGCCGTCGAAGTGGACGGCCGTGGCGGCTCCCTCGATGGCCAGGCCGTACGTGGCGACCCGCTTCTCGACCGCCATCGCGGCGTCCACCTCGGGCCGTTTGCCGTCCAGCACCGTACGGAGCCGGGCCAGCAGGTCCGCGCGGGCCGTCGCGGTCGCCGCCGGGTCGCCGACCCAGTACACAGTCCGGGGCGAGGCGCAGGCCGCCTGGTCGAACCAGTACGAGTCGTTGTAGAAGCCGAGCGCGGCGGCGTCCCGGTCCCGCTCCTCGGCGGCCAGCCAGCCGGCCGCGCCGATCACCGTGAAGGAGGAGCGGTCCGGGAATGTCAGGTCCCGGGCGTGCGGCGCGAGCGGGTGCCGGCGGATCTCGGCGACCGACCGGTCGCCGCCCCAGATCACCCGCAGGTCGGCGGCGGCGGACAGCGCGGCGGTCACCGCGTCGTCCCGGCCGTACGTGACCATCCGCTGGGTCTGCCGGACCGCCTCGTCCGCGTCGGCGAGGGTGTCGTTCAGCGCGTCCAGCACCGCGTCGGCAGCCCCGGCCGACCGGGACGATATCCGCACCACGTTGGCGTTGCCGGCCAGCGCGGACAGCGCCCAGGAGTAGACGAAGATGGTGTCGACGTTGGCCGGCGGGACGTGGAAGACCAGCCCTCGGGGGAAGCGGAGCTGCCCCGGCTCGTCGCCCACCCGCTCGAGCGCCTTGGCGATCTCGCCCCGGCGGAGGAAGAACCCGAGGGAGGCCAACTCCGGGTGCCGGCGGGCGACCGCCGGACGGAGCAGCCGGCGGGCGAACGCCACCAGGAACTCCACCACCCGCTCGTCGCCGACGGTCAGCGGCCCACCGGCCGGGGCCGACCGCAGCGCGGCGACCAGGTCGTCGACGCCGATGGCGCCGCCCGCCGGGAACCGCTCGATCACCTTGCCGCTCATACCGTCACCTCGCTGCGCTCGGCGCCGGCCTGAGCCCTCAACCTGCGTTGATGATTCGCTCGCTGCCGCTCGCTCACACCGTCACCTCGCTGCGCTCGGCGCCGCTCACGCTGCCTTGCTGATTCGCTCGCTGCCGCCCCTCGCTCATGCCGCCTCCGTGAACGTGTCGCTGCACCCGCGCGCCTCCGCCCGGGGCAGCCGGCCCAGGATGGAGAACCGCTTGCCCGGCCAGACGCCGTCGTCGACGCCGTGGACGACGCCCCGGTCCTCGGTGAGCAGGATGTGCCCGGGGTACGACCGGGGCAGGGTGCTGATCACCTGCACCACGCCCGGGGTGCCCACCGGCACCTCCTCCCAGGTGTGCGGGTCGCGGACGATGACGTCGGAGAAGTCGGGGCAGTAGAGGCCGCCGCCGTCCGGCCCCTCCAGGAAGGTCAGGCCGATCTGCTCGACCATGCCGTAGAAGTTGTGGATCCTGGTCAGCCCGGTGTCCTCGGTGAAGCGGCGGCGGAACTCCGCGTTGTCCACCGCGCGGTCGACCAGCTTCTTCCAGCCGCCGCTGTGGATCAGGATGCCGTTGCTCAGGTCGAGCTTGTGGTCCCGGGCCAGCTCGTAGAGGTAGAGCCAGGTCATGAACGTGAAGCCGAAGATGAGGAACGGCTGGTCGCCGTGCTTGTCGAGGAAGGCGCGCACCGCGTCCGGGTCGGGCTGGTCGTGCTCGTCGAGCACGAAGGTGTGGTCGCGGCCGAAGTTCATCAGGCCGAGCACCCCGGCACCCCGCGCGGAGAACGACTGCCGGTTGGCGAACAGCGCCTTCGTGTCGACCAGCAGCATCGGCAGCCGCTTCGGCCCGATCACCGTGCTCAGCGTGGCGGAGAGCATCTTCTGCTGGACGCCGGCGGCTTCCTTGTCGAGGAAGATCCGGCTCACGTCCCCGGTGGTGCCCGAGGACGTGAGCACCTTGAAGACCTCGTCGTCTGCGATGCTCTTGAGCGCGTGGTGCTTGAACAGCCGCACCGGCAGCCAGGGCAGGTCGGCCACCCGGTCGTACCGGCGGCCGGGCAGGTGGCCCAGGGAGGCGAGCAGCCGGGCGTACTCCGGGCTGTTGGCCCGGTGGTGCTCGGTCAGCTCCACCAGCTCGGGCAGCAGCTTTGCCTCGCGCGCCGCCTGGTCGAGGGTGAACAGCGTCATACCAGCGCCTCCAGGGAGCGGTAATCGATCTTGCCGTTGGGCAGCTGCGGCAACCGCTCGATGGTGCGGACGTCGAAGCCGGACCGGTGCAGCTTGAGCCGCTCCGCGAGCCGGCCCGCGAGGGCCTTCGCGTCGTCCCCGGTGATCCCCTCGACGAACACGACGACCTTGTCCGGGCCGGAGACCGCGACGACGGGCCCCTGGTCGCGGGCCAGCTCCTCGATGTCGTGCAGGTTCACCCGGATGCCGAAGATCTTGCCGAACCGCTTGAGCCGGCCACGCAGCCAGACGAAGCCGTCGGCGTCGAGGTGGCCGAGATCCCCGGTACGCAGCACCCCGCCCTGCTCGTCGCCGCGGGTCAGATCGGCCGAGCTCTCCGCGTACCCCATCATCACGTTCGGGCCGCGGTAGACCAGCTCGCCGACCACGCCGGGACGGTCGGTCTCCGTGCCGTCGGGGCCGAGGACGGTGAACGACCCGCCGTCGAGCGCCGGGCCGACCGAGCCGACCCGCTCGGGCAGCGCGTCGGCCGGCAGCGTGCTCATCCGGGGCGCCGCCTCGGTGCAGCCCCACATGACGTGGAACCGGCCGCCCACCGCGGCGATCCTCTCGTGGAAGGCGAGGATCATCTCGTCGCGCAGCTTGCCGCCGGCCTGGGTCAGCGTACGCAGCGACGGGTACTTCGCCGGGCTCCACCGGATCCGGTGCAGCATCTCGTAGTTGTACGGCACCCCGGCCAGCGACGTCGCGCCGTGGGCCTGCACGGCCTGCCAGAACTCGCGGGCCAGCACCCCGCCGTCGACCACCAGCACGGTCGCCCCGGCGGCCAGGTGGCTGTTCAGCACGGACATGCCGAAGCTGTAGTACAGCGGCAGGCTGGTCGGGGCGATCTCGTCCGGGCCGAGGTCCAGCGCCCGCGCGATCGCGGCGGCGTTGGACTCCACGGCGGTGCGGGAGAGCCGGACGAACTTCGGGTCGCCGGTGGAGCCGGAGGTGGCCAGCAGCACCGCGAGGTCCGGGTGCGGCTGGTCGGCCGTGGGTCGCTCGCGCACCCAGAGCGGGCCCAGCACGGCGTCGTCGACCTCGCGGTACTGCTTGGGCCGCTCCCCCGGGCTGGCGCCGGCGCCACCCTCGGCGAGGCCGACCACGACGGCCGGCTCGAACCGGCGGACGAAGTCGGCCAGCACGGCCGGGTCCAGCGACGGGTCGAGCAGGGCCACGGGGCGGTCGGCGCGCAGCGCGCCGGCGTACCGCAGCACCGCGGCCACCGAGGTGCCGCTGCGGGCGAACACCACCCCGGGCGGAAACCCGCCGTACGCGGTGGCGTGCCGGTCGACCTCGGCGCCCAGCTCGCCGCCGCCGAGGACGTCGCCGGTGGCGGCGTCGATCAGGCGGGCGGTCGGGGCCACCAGGTTCACGGCACCAGCCCTCCGTCGACGCCGAGTACCTGGCCCGTCACGTACCGGGCCGCGTCGCCGGCCAGGAACCGGATCACGTCGGCCACCTCGTCGGGGTCGCCGAGGCGACCGAGCGCCGCGGCCGACGCCTGCCGGTCCAGCACCTCGGCCGGCAGCGCGGCGGTGAGGTCGGTGCGGATCACCCCGGGCGCGACGGCGTTGACGCGGATGCCCCGGCCGCCCAGCTCACGCGCGGCGGAACGGGCCAGCGCGGCCACGGCGGCCTTGGACGCCGCGTACACGGACTGGCCGGCCGCGCCGTACGTGCCGACGACCGAGGCGAGCAGCACGATCGAGCCGCCCCGCCGCTCGGTGCCGTCGGCCGCCCTGCGCTTGCGGGCCATCGCCCGGCCGGCCGCCTGCACGGCCGCGACGGCGCCCGCGACGTTGACGTCCAGCGTGCGGCGGACGTCGTCCGCCCGCATCATGCCGAGCAGGCCGCTCTCCATGATCCCCGCGTTGGCGACCAGCACGTCCAGCCCGCCGTGCTCGGCGGCGACCTGCTTGACCGTGGCGCCGACCGCGTCGAAGTCCGCCGCCTCCAGGCCGAGGCCGTGCCCGCCGAACTCCTTGGCCACGGCCTCGGCCCGACCGGCGTCGCGGCCGGTGACGACGACCGTGGCGCCGGCCGCGGCGAGGGCGCGGGCGGTGGCCAGGCCGATGCCCCGGGTGCCGCCGGTGACGAGGGCCACCCGGCCGGTCAGCTCACTCATCGACGCCGAGACCCCGCAGCATGTCGAGGGCGACCTTGAAGCTGCTCATGTCGATGACCTGCTCGGTCTCCAACTGGACGTCGAACTCGTCCTCGATCGCGGCGACCAGGGTCATGTGGCCGAGGGAGTCCCACTGCTCGATGCCGCGGTAGGTGAGGCTCTCCACGTCGGTGCCCTCGGGCAGTTCCAGGGCGTCCACGAAGACGGTACGCAGGCGGTCGGTGAGGGTCATTTCGCTTCTACTCCGTTGATCGCTAAGGGAAGGGATGGTCACTGCCCGTCGCGGCGCACCGCGGGCGAGCCCCAGACCGGGGCCTCCCCACGCGCCTGCGCCTCGGCCCGCCGGGCGGCGTTCTCGGCGCGGACCCGCTCCGCCTCGGCCTTGATGTGGTCCTGGTCATAGCGCTGGAACACCCGCGCGGGGTTGCCCGACACCAGACTGTAGGGGGGAACGTCCTTGGTCACCACCGACAGCGGGCTGACGGTCGCGCAGTCACCGATGGTGACACCCATCATGATCACGCTGTTGCCGCCGATGAAGCAACCCTTGCCGATCTTGACCGGCTTGCGCTCGATGAGGTCGCTGCCGGAGTGGTTCTCCAGCATCATGTTCGCCAACCAGCTCGAGTGGGTGAACACGAGGCAGTTCAACCCGATGCTGGTGTGGTCGCCGATCTCCAGTCCGCCGCTGGCGTCCAGGACGGTGTTCTCCCCGATCCAGCAGTGCTCCCCCATGACCAGGTTCTCCGGGCTGACGATCTTCGTCCGCTCCCGGATCCGGGTGGTCTCGGGCAGGCCGAGGAAGCGGGCCCGCTCGACGTCGTTGAGGAGGCCGCCGACGAAGTCGTTGAGGATGCCCGTACGCAGCCGGTTGCTGCGCTCGTCGTCGGAGAACATGTTCACGCCCGCTCACCCACCATCCTCGCGAAGACCTCCAGGTGCTGGCGGGTGACCACGTCGAGCGTGAAGTGCGAGTACACGAGGTCGCGCTGGCGCTTGGCGATCCACTCCCGCTCCTCCGGCTCGTCCAGCAGCCGGATCACCGCGTCGGCCAGGTCGGCCGGGTCGTTCGGCCGGACCAGCACGAAGTTCTCCCAGTTGCGCAGCCGCACGGCCGGGAAGTTCGTCTCGGTGACCGTGCCGATCGTGGCCCGCCCGGCCGCCATCGCCTCCAGGCTGGCGGTGCCGAAGCCGCCGCCCTGCAGGTCGTGGGCCACCACGTCGGCGGCGGCGAAGTAGGCCGGCACGTCGGCCGGCGGCACCACGCCGGTGGTGATGATCGCGTGGTCGACGCCCAACTCCGCCGCCCGCTTGGCGAACGCGTCGTAGTAGACCCGGCCGATGATCATCACCTTGGTGTCCGGGTGCTTGGCCAGGACGGCCGGGAGCGCCTCGACCAGGGCCAGCCGGTCCCGCAGCGGGATCACGTGGCCCAGCGAGACGATCAGCGGGCCGTCGCCGACGCCGTGCCGGGCGCGCACGTCGGTCTCCGGGGCGCCCTCGAAGCGGCTCGGCTCCACCGCGACCGGGATGTACTCGAAGTTCGCCGTGGTCGCGCCGTAACGCTCCGCGCAGTAGTGGGCCGCCAGCTCGTCCATGATCACGTAGCTGGGCCGGAACCGCGTGATGATCGGCCTGACCAGGAAGCGGTCCAGCGTCCGGAACAGCGCGGCGTACTTCGGGTCCGGGCTCTCCAGCCGGGTGTGGATCGACAGCAGCACCGGTACGCGGTGGCGGCGCGCGTACCAGCCGGAGATCCAGCTGAGATCGAAGAACTGGCCGTGCTGGTGGATCACGTCGGGCCTGAACTCGGCCAGCAGCCGGGAGACCCGGCGCAGGTTGCCGGGCCGGGCCAGCGTGAAGGCCATGTCGAAGTCGATGGACAGGCCGAGCTTCGGCATCGGCATGGCGGGCAGCCGGACGACGCGGTAACCGCCCCGCTGCTCCTCCGCCGGCGCGTCCCGGTAGGCGGCTGTCAGGACCAGGACCTCGTGACCGGCCGCGGCGTAGCGCTCCGCCAGCGCCGCGGCGAGGTGCGAACTCCCGCCGGGCCGCGGGGGGAAGAAGTTGTTGACGACCGCGATCCGCACAGCGGTAACTCCCGTCGAGGTCGGTGTGAGGGGCGGAGTGGGGGTCCGGGGCCCACCGGTGGATCGTACGGGCGGTCCGGAGGATCTGCCGGGAGGCGACGCGGGCCTACGCTACCTCAGCACCGTGAACAGGCGGTGACTGCCGTCCTGCCAGGTGGCCTTGCCCGCACCTCCCGAACCCGCGGTCCGCCCCGCCCGGCAGCCGCGGCCGGCCGGGGCGGACCCACCCATCCGGTAGGCTCTCCGACCGGCGCCGGCCCTGCCGGCCGGCCATCAGCCGGACACACCTTGCAGAGCGGACAAGCATGGCGAACACCATCCACCCGACCGCCGTCATCGGGGCCGACGTGCAGCTCGGCGACGACAACACGATCGGCCCGTACAGCGTGATCGTGGGGCCGACCCGGATCGGCAACGGCAACTGGATCGGGCCGCACGTGGTGATCGGGACCCCGGCCGAGTACCGGGGCGGTCCCCACCCGGCCGCCTGGGACCCCGACGGCGGGCGCGCGGGAGGCGGCGTCGTGATCGGCGACAACAACGTCCTCCGGGAGTTCGTCACGGTCAACCAGGGCATCCAGGAGACGACCCGGATCGGCGCCGACTGCTACCTGCTGACCAGCAGCCACATCGGGCACGACTGCGTGCTCAACGACGGGGTGACCATCACCGACGCCGTGCTGCTCGGGGGGCACACCCACGTCTGGTCCTGGGCCAACATCGGGCTGGGCACGGTGGTGCACCAGCGCGGCCAGGTGGGCCCCGGCGCCATGGTCGGCATGGGCTCGGCGGTGCGCCGCGCGGTGGAGCCGTTCACCATCACCGTGGGCAACCCGGCCCGGGCCACCGGCGTCAACCGGGTGGGCCTGTCCCGGCGCGGCTGCACGGAGGACGTGGTCGACGCCTTCGAGCAGTACCTGAAGGGCCGCGCCGACCTGCCGGCGGGCCTGCCCGACGACGTCGCCGCCGAGCTGTCCGCGTGGGCCAAGGCCATGGCCTCGGAGAAGGAGTGACGCCGCGGGTTCTCGGCGCCGACGGCTGAGCCGGTGACCGGCACGGCGACCGTGGACACCGCGCAGACGACGGGCGTGGGGGCGCCGGCCGGTGGCCGGCGCCCCCACGGCGTCTCGGGGCTCAGCCCGCCGAGTTCCGCACCAGCTCGTTCATGCCCTCCTCGACCGTGATCCGGGGCTCCCAGCCGAGCACCTCGCGGGCCCGGGTGATGTCGGCGGCCCGGCGGCTGACCAGCACGTCGCGCGGGTTGAAGATGGGCTCGACGTCGGTGCCCACCGCCTGGATCAGGATCTTGGTCAGCTGGGCGATGGAGGTGTCCACCCCGGTGCCGATGTTCAGCGGCATGTTGTCCTGCTCCGACTCCAACGCCGCGACCACGGCGCGGGCCAGGTCGGTGACGTGGATGAAGTCCATCGACTGCTCGCCCTTGCCGTCGATGATCGGGGCCTGGCCGGCGCGCAGCCGCTGGATGAAGGTGTTGATGACGCTGGTGTAGTACGCCTCGATCTTCTGGCCCGGGCCGTACACGTTGAAGAAGCGCAGCGCCATCCAGGACAGGCCCTTGCTGCGCTGGTAGTAGCCGAGCAGATCTTCGCCGGCCCGCTTCGAGATGCAGTACGGGGTGAGCGGGTCGAGCTGGTCGTCCTCGTGCATCGGCAGCTTCTTCGGGTCGCCGTAGACCGACGCCGAGGAGGCGAACACCAGCCGCTGCACGCCGTGGTCGGCGGCGGCGGCGAAGACGTTGTTGTTGCCGACCATGTTGATGTCGATGGACTCGTACGGGTCGGCCTGGCTCTTGTTGATCGAGACCGTCGCGAAGTGGATGACGTGGGAGCACCCCTTCATCGCGTTGTGCACCGCGCCGCCGTAGCGCACGTCCTGCTCGACCAGGTCGACCTTGCCGGTCTTGACCAGCTCGTTCACCCGGGCCCGGTCGCCGCGCGCCATGTTGTCGAAGATGCGGACCTCGTAGCCCTTCTCCAACAGCAGCGGGATGACGTGCAGCCCGATGAAGCCGGCGCCGCCGGTGATGAAGACCTTCTTGCTCATGCGGATTCGGTTCCCTTCCGAGGGTGGTTCAGCGGCCGGCGGCGACCGCGGTGACGACCTCACGAACGGTCGCGGCGACCCGGTCGACCTGCTCGTCGGTCAGGTTGGCGTGCATCGGGATCGCGAGGTGGCGGGCGAAGACGTCGGCCGAGACGGGGCAGGGCCGCGCCGGCTCGCCGTAGAGCGGCTGCACGTGCGAGGCGTACGTGCCGAAGTTGCACTGCACGCCGCGCCCCCGCAGCCCCGTCGCCACCGCGCCCCGGTCGACCGAGGGGTCGAGGGTGAGGATGTACGCCTGCCACGGGTGCTCCCGGTCCGGCAGCTCGGCTGGCACGGTGACCAGGTCGAGGTCCTTGAGCAGCTCGCCGTAGCGGGCGGCGATGCGCCGCTTGGTGGCCAGCAGGTCGGGCAGCCGGTCCAGTTGGGCGAGCATGATCGCCGCGGCGACGTCGGAGAGCCGGTAGTTGTAGCCCAGCTCGTCGAATGTCGGGATGGGCAGGTCGGTGGAGGCGGCCCGGGTCAGCGCGCCCTCGATGCCGTACGTGTGCAGCTTCCGGGCGTGGGCGACGAGGTCCTCGCGGTCCGAGGTGAGCGCCCCGCCCTCGCCGGCCGTGATGCCCTTGCGACCGTGGAAGCTGAAGGCGGCGATGTCGGCGAGGCTGCCGGCCGGGCGGCCCTTGTAGGTGGCGCCGGCGGCGCAGGCGCCGTCCTCGACCAGGAACAGCTTGTGCCGGTCGGCGATGGCGCGCAGCTCGTCGTAGTCGGCCGGCTGGCCGGCGACGTCGACCGCGATGATCCCGACGGTACGGGGGGTGATGGCGGCCTCGACGGCGGCGGGATCGACCGTCCAGATGTCGGGGCGGACGTCGGCGAAGACCGGCTTCGCGCCCGTCCACATCACCGAGTGTCCGGTGGCGGGGAACGTGTAGTCGCCGACGATGACCTCGTCGCCCGCGCCGACGCCGAGGGTGAGCAGGGCGAGGTGCAGGGCGGCGCCGCAGTTGTTGGTGGCCAGCGCGTGGGCGGTGCCCGTCGCGGCGGCGAAGCGCTCCTCGAACCTGCGGCACGTCGGTCCGGCGCCCGCCAGCCAGCCGGAGGCGAAGACCTCGGCGATCGCCGCGAGCTCCGCTTCCCCGACCGTGGGCTGACCGAGCGCGATGACGTCGTCTGACATGAGACTCCCTAGAAGTCGACCCGGTGCAGTCTAGGCCACCCCTGGTCGGCTGCGACGAATCGGGCACGTCCGGCTTGGCTACCATCACCTCGGAATACGCCGGCAGGGGGGACGAGATGACGAGGTTCGTGGTCGTGGGCGGCGGCATCGTCGGCCTGGCGGTGGCCCACCGGCTGATGACCGACCGACCCGGCGACTCGGTGACCGTGCTGGAGAAGGAGGCCGGCTGGGCGGCCCACCAGACCGGCCACAACTCGGGCGTGATCCACGCCGGGGTGTACTACAAGCCGGGCAGCCTCAAGGCGAGCCTGTGCCGGGCCGGCAGCGCGTCGATGGTCGAGTTCTGCGCCGAGCACGGGCTGTCGTACGACATCTGCGGCAAGCTGATCGTGGCCACGGACCCGGCGGAGCTGCCGCGGCTGCACGCGCTGCACGAGCGGGCGGTGGCCAACGGCCTACCGGTGCGGCTGATCGACGCGGCGGAGGCCGCCGAGTACGAGCCGCACGTGGCGGCCGTGGCCGCGCTGCACGTCGCCTCGACCGGCATCGTGGACTTCGGCGCGGTCTGCCGCACGCTCGCGGCGCTGCTCGCCGCCGGGGGCGCCGACCTGCGCACGCGGACCGAGGTGACCGGGATCGCCACCCGACCCGAGGGGGTGGTGGTGAACACCACCGGCGGCGACGTGGTCGGCGACGTGCTGATCAACTGCGCCGGCCTGCACGCCGACCGGGTCTCCCGGCTGGCCGGGGTGTCGACGCCGGTGCGGATCGTGCCGTTCCGGGGCGAGTACTACGAGCTGACCCCCCAGCGCCGCGGCCTGGTGCGCGGGCTGATCTACCCGGTGCCGGACCCGCAGTTCCCGTTCCTCGGGGTGCACCTGACCCGGATGATCGACGGCAGCGTGCACGCCGGCCCGAACGCCGTGCTGGCCACGGCTCGGGAGGGCTACTCGTGGGGGCGGTTCAGCCCGCGCGACGTCTGGGACGAGCTGACGTACCGGGGCCTGTGGGCGCTGGGCCGCCGGCACTACCGGTACGGCCTGACCGAGGTGGCCCGGTCGCTGTCGAGGAAGCGGTTCGCGGCCAGCCTGGCGCGGCTGGTGCCGGAGCTGACCCCGGACGACATCGTCCGGGCCGGCGCGGGGGTACGCGCCCAGGCGATCCTGCCCGACGGCGGCCTCGTGGACGACTTCCTGATCGTCGAGGCGGACCGGCAGGTGCACGTGCTGAACGCGCCGTCCCCCGCCGCGACCAGCTCGCTGGAGATCGCCCGGCACATCGTCTCCCGGCTGCCGGTGGACGCGACGCGCTGACGGTCCCCCAGCCGCCGGTGGACGCGGCGCGCCGACGGTCCCCCGGCAGCCGGTGGACGCGGCGCGCCGACGGTACGGGGTGCGGCGTGCGCCGGACCGCGGCCGTGCGGCGGGGCCGCGGCCGGGGGTCGCGCGGGCCGCTCAGGCGGGGGCGACCGGTACGGCGTCCCGCTGCCGGGGCACGGCCGGGGCGGCGCCGAGCCCGGTCGCCACCGCCTCGACCAGCGCGTCGAGGTACGCCTCGGCCGGCGCGGTGCGGGCGATGGCCAGCCGCCAGTACAGCGGCCCGACGATCAGGTCCACGGCCGCCTCCGGATCGGTGTCGGCCGGCAGCTCGCCGCGTCGGACGGCCCGGGCGACGAGCGAGCCGCCGATCTCCTGCTGCTTGGCGCGCAGCAGCGCCTGGAGGGTCTCGTCGATCTCCGGGTTGCGGGCCGCCTCGGCGAGCAGGTCCGGGATGATCTGCGAGGCCAGCGGGTGGCGCAGGGCGTGCGCCAGCACCTGGAACAGCAGGGCGAGGTCGCCGCGCAGGGTGCCGGTGTCCAGCGCGGGCAGCTTGCTGCCGGCGGCGGCGGCGACGACCTCCAGCACCAGTTCGAGCTTCGAGCTCCACCGCCGGTAGATCGCGGTCTTGCCGACCCCGGCCCGGCGGGCGACCGCCTCGATGGAGAGCCGGCCGTAGCCGACGGCGGCCAGCTCCTGCATCAACGCGCGCCGGATGGCCGTGGTGATCTCCCCACGGAGCACCGCCGCGCCGGCCGGCGCCCGCCGCTTCCCGGTCGTCACGTGACTCTTCTCGGCTGTCACGTGGAACAATGTAGCGCAACGACGGTACGGTTGCGTCCCGACGTGTTTTGGACTACCTTCCACGCAGCGACGAGGCGGCGCTCCACGCACCGGCCACGCTCGATATCGTTCACGCGCATCCCGTTGCCCCACAAGATCGGAGCGCCCATCCCATGGCCAACACCGCGCTGGCCGATCCCGACGCCGGCCTGACCCAGGCGCAGCTGGCCGCCCGGTACGGGCTCCGGGTCGCCGGCGAGCGGCCGTCCCTGGCGGAGTACACCCGCCGCCTGTGGGCGTACCGGCACTTCATCGCCGCGTACTCCAACGCCAAGCTGGTCGCCTCGTTCAGCAACGCCCGGCTCGGGCAGCTGTGGCAGGTGCTCACCCCGCTGACCAACGCGGCGGTCTACTACCTGATCTTCGGTGTGGTGCTCGACCAGAACAGCATCCCGAACTTCATCGCGTACCTGACCGCCGGGCTGTTCATCTTCAACTTCACCCAGACCACGGTGCAGAACGGCACCCAGTCGATCACCGGCAACCTCGGGCTGATCCGGGCGCTGCACTTCCCCCGGGCCTGCCTGCCGCTGGCCGTCATGCTCACCCAGTTCCAGCAGCTGATGGCCTCGCTGCTGGTGCTCGTCGGCATCGTGCTGGTGACCGGCGAGCCGCTCACCGTCGAGTGGCTGCTGCTGGTGCCGACGGTCCTGCTCCAGGCGGTGTTCAACGCGGGGCTGACCATGACGGTCGCCCGGATGGGCGCGAAGATCGCCGACCTCAAGCAGGTCATGCCGTTCGTCCTGCGCACCTGGATGTACGGCTCCGGCGTGCTCTACAGCGTCGCCCTGTTCGAGGAGAGGCTGCCGGGCTGGGCGACCCGCCTGGTCGAGGCGAACCCGATGCTGGTCTACATCGAGCTGGCCCGGCACGCGCTGCTGGAGGGCGCGCCGCTGCTCAGCTCCTCGATGCTGCAGGCCTGGGCGTACGCGGTGGGCTGGGCGCTGCTGATGGGCGTCGGGGGTTTCATCTACTTCTGGCGCGGGGAACAGGAGTACGGCCGTGGTTGATTACATCGAGGCGTCCAACGACGTCACCGTGACCCTGCCGAGGATCACCGAGCGCATCCCGACCGTGGTGGTCGACGACGCGCACGTGGTCTACCGGGTGCACAAGGGCGCCACCGGCGGCACCAGCCCGGTGGCCGCCCTGAAGCGGATCGTGTCCCGCACCTCCGCGCCGAACGTCCGCGAGGTGCACGCGGTCAAGGGGGTCAGCTTCACCGCGTACCGGGGCGAGGCGATCGGGCTGATCGGCAGCAACGGCTCCGGCAAGTCGACCCTGCTGCGGGCCATCGCCGGGCTGCTGCCCGTCAACCGGGGCGCGGTCTACACCCAGGGCCAGCCGTCGCTGCTCGGCGTCAACGCCGCCCTGCTCAACGACCTCTCCGGTGAGCGGAACGTCACACTGGGCTGCCTGGCCATGGGCATGCACCCCGACGACGTCGCGCGGCTCGCTCCACAGATCATCGAGTTCTCCGGGATCAACCAGCGCGGCGACTTCGCCTCGCTGCCGATGCGGACGTATTCCTCCGGCATGTCCGCCCGGCTGCGGTTCTCCATCGCGGCGGCCAAGAAGCACGACGTGCTGCTGATCGACGAGGCGCTCGCGACCGGCGACAAGGGCTTCCGCAAGCGCAGCGAGCAGCGGGTACGCGAGCTGCGGGAGAGCGCCGGGACGGTGTTCCTGGTCAGCCACCAGCTCTCCTCCGTCCGCGACACCTGCGAACGGACGATCTGGCTGGAGTCGGGCGTGCTGCGGATGGACGGCCCGACCGACGAGGTGCTGCGCGCCTACGAGGAATTCTCGAACGGCAAGTAGGGCTGCGGCGCCCGTACGGTGTCGTGCGGGTGCCGACCCACCGCGTCGTCCCTGGGGGCGGCGCGGTGTACGCGTTATCGTTCACCCGGCCGTAGTGCGGTCGCAACCCAACGTTTGGCATCCCTTCCCTGGAAGTGAGGATCGGCACATGACGCAGGACCACACCGCTGGCCTGGACGCCGCACCGGAGACCCCGGCACCGTGGCGGCCCGCGCGGACAGTGGCGGTGGTGCTGGCCGGCGGCACCGGGACCCGGCTGGGCCTCGGCATCCCCAAGCAGCTGCTGAAGATCGCCGGCAAGCCGATCATCGAGCACACCCTGGCGGTCTTCGAGGCGGCCCCCGAGATCGACGAGATCATCGTGCTGATGGCCGCGGGGCACGTCGCCGAGGCGCAGCAGATCGTCGACAAGGCCGGCTTCCGCAAGGTCAGCAAGGTCATCGAGGGCGGCGACACCCGTAACGCCACCACCCGGATCGCGCTGGACGCCGTCGGCGAGGGCGACGTCAACATCCTCTTCCACGACGCCGTGCGTCCGCTGGTCAGCGCCCGCATCGTGCGCGAGTGCGTCAACGCGCTGTGGACGTACTCGGCCGTCGACGTGGCCATCCCGTCGGCCGACACGATCGTCCAGGTCGACGAGAACGACTGCATCACCGACATCCCGGTCCGTTCCACCCTGCGCCGCGGCCAGACCCCGCAGGCGTTCCGCTCGGGCACGATCCGGGAGGCGTACCGGATCGCGGCGGACGACCCGAACTTCGCCGCCACCGACGACTGCGGCGTGGTGCTGCGCTACCTGCCCGGCACCCCGATCAAGGTGATCGACGGCTCGGACGAGAACATCAAGGTCACCCACCCGGTCGACGTGCACCTGGCGGACAAGCTGTTCCAGCTCGCCGCCGCGCAGGCGCCCCGGCTGACCGACCAGCGCGCCTACACCGAGGAGCTGACGGGCCGGACGATCGTCGTCTTCGGCGGCAGCTACGGCATCGGCCACGAGCTGACCGAGCTGGCCCGCGGCTACGGCGCGCAGGTCTTCCCGTTCAGCCGCTCCACCACCGGCACCCACGTCGAGCGCGCCGAGGACGTCGAGGCCGCGCTGCGGACCGCCTTCGAGGCCACCGGCCGGATCGACCACGTGGTCGTCACCGCCGGCATCCTGGAGAAGGGCGAGCTGACCGAGATGGACCAGGAGACCATGGACCGGGTCCTGCACGTCAACTTCGTGGGCCCGGTCACCATCGCCCGGCAGTCCCTGCCGTACCTGCAGCAGACCAAGGGCCAGCTGCTGCTGTACACCTCCAGCTCGTACACCCGGGGCCGGGCCCGCTACGCGCTCTACTCGGCGACCAAGGCCGCGCTGGTCAACCTGACCCAGGCCCTCGCGGACGAGTGGGCCGAGTACGGCGTACGGGTGAACTGCATCAACCCGGAGCGCACCGCCACCCCGATGCGCACCAAGGCGTTCGGCGAGGAGCCGGAGCACACCCTGCTCGCCGCCGAGACGGTCGCCCAGTCGTCGCTGGACGTGCTGGTCTCGGAGCTCACCGGGCAGGTCATCGACGTGCGTCGGGCACCCGGTGAGGCGCCCGCGGCGGGCATTCCCGGCCAGGCCGGCAAGCCTGCGGCCCCGGCGACGGCCGGCTGAGTTCGCCGGCGCGGCGGGAGAAACGGGTACCGACATGCGTGGTGACCTGGTCAGGAAGCTGACCGCCCGGGCGGCGGCCACCGGCCTGGCGGTGCTGGCGTTCCTCGTCCTCGCGCTCACCGGCGCGACCGGCTGGGGGCTGGCGCTCGCGGTGGCGGCCCTCGCCGCCGCGGCCTGGGAGCGCCGGGTCCGGCCGGCGGCCGACAGCACCGCCGAGGCCGTGCTGCTCGCCGCCGGCATCCTGGTGGGGTACGCGCGCCGGCTCGACGCGGGCTTCGACCCGGCCCTGGCCGCCACCGCGCTCGTCCTGCTCGGGCTGGTGCTGCTCGTCGGCCCGCTGCGGCAGGCCGGCAACCTGGAGATCCGGGCCGCCAACCTGCCCGTCCGGTCGTGGACGCCGCTGGTCGCCGCCGGGCTGGGCGACGCCCTGCTGGCACTGCTCGCCGCCGTCGCCCTGGCCGCCGCGCTGGCGCTGCCCGCCGCGGTCGCGCTGGTGGCGGCCCTGCTCGTCGGCGCCGCTGCCGGGGCGGTCGCCCTGGACCTGGCCCGCCGCCGGTTCCGCCCGGGCGCGGGCGGCGGGGCGGTGGCCCGGGCGCTGCGCCGGCACCAGCCGGAGTTCCTGCTGCACTTCTCCGCCCCGCCCGGCTCCGAGTACCAGGTCACCATGTGGCTGCCGTACCTGGAGCGGATCGGCCGGCCGTTCCTGGTGATGGTCCGGGAGCCGGAGTTCCTCGCCCCGATCGCGGCGGCCACCACGGCCCCCGTGGTCTACTGCCCGACCACCAGGTCGATGGACGAGGCGCTGGTGCCGAGCCTGCGGGTGGCGTTCTATGTCAACCACGGGGCGAAGAACAGCCACTGCATCCGGTTCTCGCAGCTCACCCACATTCAGATCCACCACGGCGACAGCGACAAGGCGCCGAGCGCGAACCCGGTCTCGGCCATCTTCGACCGGATCTTCGTCGCCGGCCCGGCGGCGATCGACCGGTACGCCCGCGCGGGTGTGGAGATCCCGGCCGAGAAGTTCGTGGTGGTCGGCCGCCCGCAGGTCGAGTCGATCGAGGTACGCCGGGCGCAGGTCACCGCCCTGGCGAACCCGACCGTGCTGTACACCCCGACGTGGACCGGGCACCACGCCGACGCGAACTACTGCTCGCTGCCGGTGGGCGAGACGATCGTCCGGGGGCTGCTGGCCCGGGGCGCCACGGTGATCCTGCGCGCCCACCCGTACACCTCGCAGAACCCGGCGTCGGCCCGGCAGCTCGCCCGGCTGGAGGAGCTGCTCGCGGCGGACCGTGCCCGCACCGGCCGCCAGCACGTCTGGGGTGCCGCGGCCAGCCGGGGGATGTCCCTGGTCGACTGCGTCAACCGTTCCGACGCGCTCGTCTCGGACGTCTCCGGCGTGATCTCCGACTACCTCTACTCGGGCAAGCCGTACGCGGTGACGGACATGGGCGCCGACGGCGACCGGTTCGTCGAGCGGTTCCCGCTGGCCGGGTCGGGCTACATGCTGCGGCGGGACGCCGGCAACCTCGACGAGGTGCTCGGGCGGCTGCTGGACACCGACCCGTCGGCGGCGGCCCGCTGGGCGACCCGGGCCCGGTACCTGGGCGACTTCCCGGCCGAGTCGTACGCCGAGGCGTTCCTGGCGGCGGCCCGACGGGAGCTGGCGGCCGGCGGGGACCCGACCGCCGCGCCCACGCCGCGCGCCGCCGAGGCCGTCGCCCACGACGGCTCCCCCCTGTCCCCGACAGCCTGACCCGGCGCCCTCACCCCGGCCAGTCAGCCGGCCCACGGCGGCCCAGGCCGCCGCGCCGGCCTGGCCGACGCTGAGCAGCGGCTCGACCGGCGCCAACGTCACCACCGCCCAGTACCTGCTCCGCTACCGCGGTCAGGGCATCGCGGCCGACGGCGCCTACGGCCCCGCCACCACCACGACGGTGAAGAACTTCCAGTCGGCCAACGGCCTCCTGGCAGTACGCGGTCGGCGGCAGCGGCGGCAGCGGCACCGGCAACTACCGTCTGGTCATCGGCAAGTCGGTGCTGCCCCGCAGCGAGTACGACGACCCGCACCACGACTACCCGGCGATCGACCTGCCCACCGTGACCGGCACCACCACGTACGCGATCACCTCCGGCACGGTCGGCTACGCGAGCGGCAGCTGCGGCTACGGCATCGGCATCACCGGCGACGACGGCGCGTACTACCTCTACTGCCACCTGTCGTCTCGCTCGGTCGCCTCCGGCTCCCGGGTCAGCGCCGGCCAGGTCATCGGCTACACCGGGGCCACCGGCAACGTGACCGGCCCGCACCTGCACCTGGAGGTCCGCGTCAATGGCGCCAACCGCTGCCTTCAGAACATGCTCCTGGCCATCTACGACGGCACCGCCGTCCCCGCGCCGTCGTCCCTGCCGTCCACCGGCTGCTACTGCTGACGGCCGCACGTGGCGTCGCCGCTCTCCACGCCGGGAGCGGCGGCGTCACGCCCCGGCGACCACGCCCGCCGACGCGTGGTCAGCCGCGCGGGCGCCGCGTACGGGGCGAGGTCAGCCCCGCGCGGGCGCCGCGTACGGGGCGGAATCAGCCCCGCGTTGGCGCCGCGTACGGGGCGGAATCAGCCCCGCGTTGGCGCCGCGTACGGGGCGAGGAGGGCCAGGACCGCGGCCGGGTCCTCGACGTGGGCGTTGTGGCCCAGGGCGGGAAGGGTGACGACCGGGCGGCCGAACTCCCCGAGCTGAGCGTCGCTGACCATCGGGTCGTGCTCGCCCCGGGCCAGGACGACGGGGGCGTCGGTGTCGGCCAGCAGGGCCGGCAGGTCGGGCGCGCCGACCGCGAACGCCGCCGGGTCCATCGCCAGCCGCCACCGGCCGTCCTCGCGGCGCAGCCCGGCGTCCACCGCCGGATCCTCCGGGGCGAGCAGCCCGGTCAGGCCGGAAACCCGCAGGTAGCGGCGGGCCGCCTCGTCCCGGTCGGCGAACCAGGTGACCGGGCGGGCGGCCAGCTCGCGGGCCCGGTCCAGCTCGGCGGCGGACCACACGGCCTTGACGCCGAGCGCCACGACGGCGTCGACCGGCAGCCGCCGGCCGCGCGCGGCGAGGGCCAGGGCGACCACCCCGCCCAGCGAATGCCCGAGCAGCACCAGCCGGTCCCCCGGCCGCAGCGTCTCGGCCACCCGGTCGGCGAACCCGGCGAACGAGTAGCCGGGCAGCGCCGGGGAGCAGCCGTGCCCGGCCAGGTCGGGCGCCAGCCAGCGGCCCGGCCACCGGTGCTCCAGCAGCGGCGCGCAGCGCAGCCACACCTCACCGGTGGCGCCCATGCCGTGCAGCAGCACCACCACGCGTCGGGTTCCGGTGTCGTCGGTCATGGGGCGCAGTGTCCCACCGTCACCGGCGCCGGGCGAGAGCACGGACCGGCAGACGACACCGGGCGCCGGCTCGGGGAAGCCGGCGCCCGGTGTGCGGGGAGGAGGGGTCAGGCCGAGTAGCCGCGGGTGGCGGCCCAGTTCGCCAGCGCGATCGTGCTGATCCAGTACGACGGCACGGCCGGGTTCGCCGAGTCGGCGATCCGCACCGTGCGGCCCTGGTCCTCGTACCCGACGACGGCGATGTAGTGGCCGCCGGGGAACGAGTGCCAGCCCCCGTCGACGTCGGTGGCGGAGCCGGCGATGTTCACCACGACGCCCCGCCCGGCCGAGATCGCCCTGACCACGTCGGCCTGGAGCTGGTCCATCTGCGCCGGGGTGGCGGCGTTGCCCGGGATCATCCGGGTCTTGTAGGGGCTGCCCTTGACCATCTGGTTGAGCACCCGGGTGGTGTCCTCGGCCGAGTTGGTGCCCATCTCGGTGGTGCCGAGCTTGACGCCCAGGGTGTCCTGGTCGCTGGCGATCCCGGTGGCCGACAGCGCGTTGCGCACGGCGGCGGGGCCGCAGTTGTAGTAGGTCGTCTGCGCCTGGTAGTCGTAGTCCAGGGCCTTCGACGACGGCGGCTTGGGGGCGGCCGGCTTCGACTCGGACCGCGTGGGGGCGGCCGTGGCCGTCAGGTCCGGGTTCGGCGCGGTCGAGGTGGCGCTCGGCGCGTCGGTCACGGCCCGGGCCTGGCCCCGGGTCGCCGCGCCGTCGAGGCGGGGGGCGATCTCGGCGACGGCCGTCGTGGCCTGCCGGGGGGCGGGGGCGTCGTCGCCGTTCGCGAGCAGCGCCCCGGTGCCGGAGGCGAGCAGGAGCGCCGCGGCCGAGCCGGCGACGATCCGGTACGGCCGCCGGGCGGCGAGACGCCGCAGCTGCTGCTTCAGGTTGTCGTTCACGCGTTCCTCCACGGGACGAACAACCAAGAGGTGTGCTGGTGCTGCACGAGGATGGAACTCCTTCCGACACCGCCTACCGGGTTAGCTGACGGATTCGGGCGGGAAGATCGCCCTACCGCGGGCCGCGGCCCGCGGATTCACCCCACACGTGCACTGGGTCCCCGGTTCGTGCTGGTCACGATTGAGCGGGTCGGCGCGGCGTCGCCTCTTGCGATCGGTTACCGCACCGGACGGGCCGACACTACTGGCCGGTCGCCGGCCTGCCAACCGGGCGTCACCTGCTTAAACCTTCGACGGCCGATTTTTTTGCGGCACATCCGGGAACTGACGTGACTCAATGGGATAGGCGACCATTCCGGCGCCGCCGGTCGACAATCGGACAATCGGTCGTGATCGTCGGGGAATTGCGGTCGCCACACACACCGAATGGTTGCCGACGCCCGTTTCCGAGGCGACGTGACCGGGCTCACCCGGCAAAGTTCGGCCCGTCGGCCCAGCATGTGGGCAGGCCGGGGCCAGTCAGGCCGGGCCGGGGCCAGTCAGCCCGGGCCGGGGTCAGTCAGCCCGGGCCGGACGCCACCGGGCCACCCACGCGGGGCCGGGGTCAGCCGGCCCGGGCCGGACGCCACCGGGCCACCCACGCGGGGCCGGGGCCAGTCAGCCCGGGCCGGACGCCACCGGGCCACCCACGCGAGGCCGGGGTCAGCCGGCCCGGGCCGGACGCCACCGGGCCACCCACGCGGGCCGCCGGGACGAGGCCGCCGCGGGGGCGACGGGCGCCGGGGCGGGACGGGCCCGCTCAGCCGCGGCGGACGCCTCGGCCACCAGGATCCGGGCGGCCTCGGCGGCCAGTTCGGCGTCGCGCCAGGCGGCCCGCTCCCGCTCCGCCGCCGCCACGTACCCGGCCCGCCTGCCGTCGCGTACCGCACGGGCCAGCACGACCTCCTGCTCCACCGGGTGCCGCCGGGGGTCCCAGCCGCCGCGTCGGGCGAAGACGTCGCAGAGCTGCCCCATCGACAGCTCGCCGCGCAGGTGGGCGGCCGTGGCGGCGTGGTGCAGCCAGCGCTCGCGGGCCGCGTACTCGGTGGGGGTGCGGGGGGTGCGGGGCGTCGGCAGGGCACCCGCGCCGCCGAACCGGCGGGCGGCCGTCTCCGCCGCGTCGTACGCCCGCCAGGCCCGCTCGGCGGACTCCTGCGCGGCGAGCCACGCGTCGCGGCGGCGGCGGGCGGTCCGCGCGGCGCCGGCCGCCGCCACGGCCACCTCCTCGGCGTACCGGCGCAGGTCGGCCAACTCCTCGGCGGCGGCCTCGACGGCGGACGGAGCGGGATCGCCCGCCGGCTGGTCCCGCTGCGGGCGGGTCACCAGGACGGTGAGCACGGTCAGCGCCAGCACGAGCAGGACCGACCAGATGACGGCGGCCTGCGGCACCTCGATCAGGAACTGGTAGAGAACGGTGTCCAACGTCGGCACCTCACGGGGTGGATGCGGAAGCGGAGCCCGCACCGGCCGACCGGGCGGCGCGGGAGCGCCACCGGAGTCGGGCCGGCGGGAACGCGAGGGGTCCTGGAGCGCGGTGGAAGCGGGCTCGGCCCGCGGGGCGTCAGGGCCGCGGGGGCGCGCGGGGGCCGGAAGCGGCGGGGGCGGGCCCGAGCGGCGCCCGGCCCGGCCCGGCCGCCCGGGCCACGGGGTGCCCGGTGGAAAGCGGCGGCGCGGCCGCCCCGGCCGGGAGAGCGTTGCCGGTGTACGCGACGACGGTGCCGCTGCTCGCGGCGGCGGTGCCACTGCTCGTGGCGACGGCGCCGGTGTGCGCGGCGACGGTGCCGGTGCCGGTGCTCGCGACGACGGTGCCGTGCGCGGCGGCGGTGCCGGTGTGCGCGACGGCGGCGGTGCCGGTGCTCGCGGTGCCGGTGCCGGTGCTCGCGGCGACGGTGCCGTGCGCGGCGACGGTGCCGGTGTGCGCTACGGCGGCGGTGCCGGTGCTCGCGGTGCCGGTGCCGGTGCTCGCGGCGACGGTGCTGCCGGTGTGCGCGACGGCGGTGCCGTGCGCGGCGGCGGTGCCCACGCTCGCCGCGGCGTGGTCCGCGACGGCGCGGAGCCCGACCGGGGCGCCCGGAGCCGGGGCTGCCCCGGCGGGCGCGCCGAGCACGACCGGCCGGCCGACGAACGGGGCGCCGGGATCGGTGTGACCGACGGCGCTGATGGAGAGGCCGCCGGCCGGGGACCGGGCGGCAGACGCGTCGGCGGGGATCACGGCGTCGAACGGCAGCGAGCCGGCCCCGAGGGAGAAGGCGACCGCGACCGCGAGGCTGGCCAGCATCCGGGCGGCCCAGCGCGCGACCCACCACAGAGGACAGGTGAGCGCGACGGGCGGCACGCGTCCACGCTACCGCCGCCGGCGGTACGGCGCACGGACGCCGGGCGTGTCGACTACGAGGTCTCCGGCCAGGTGACGGTCAAGGTTGACGGAGGAGGAGCGGTTCTCCCGGCGTGTCGGGTCGCTGACGTGCCAACCCTCCGGTCGTGACCCGGGCGGTCAGCGCTCGGGGAGGGCGGCGTACTCGCGGGGGCGCCCGCGCTGGCCGGGGACCGTGGGCGGCGCGGCGGCCGGCGGCGGCGCGACGGCGGGTTCCGCGGCCGGCGGCGGCGCGACGGCGGATTCCACGGCCGGCGGCGGCGCGACGGCGGATTCCACGGCCGGCGGCGGCGCGACGGCGGATTCCACGGCCGGCGGCGGCGCGACGGCGGATTCCACGGCCGGGGGCCGGGGTCGGCGGGACGGGCCGAGCCGGCGGGTCAGCGGCACCTCCACGAAGCGGTGCAGCAGCGCGGCCAGCCCGAGGTTCACCAGCAGGAACCCGATCGCGGCCAGCGGCCCCCACCAGCCGGGCAGGCCCGCGCCGAGCCGGCCGGCCAGCCGCAGGACGGTGATCATGACGAAGACGTGCACCAGGTAGAAGGCGAAGGAGACCTCGCCGAGCCAGACCATCGGGCGGCTACGCCAGGGCGTCCGCGCGCCGCGCACGTCCGCGTCGGCCGCGGCCGCGATGACCAGCACGTACGCCGCGGCGAGCAGCGCCGCCCACAGCTCGGCGCGGACCCACTGCGCGGCGACGATCCAGGTGGCCACGAAGACCAGGCTGGCCACGGTGAGCCGGGGGCCCCGCCAGCGGCCCCGCCGCAGCAGCTCGGCCGCGGCGACGCCCATCCAGAACTCCAGCGAGCGCACCACCGGGAAGATCTGGGTGAACCACCAGGTGCTTTCCTGCGGCACCAGGCGCTGACCCGGCCAGAGCGCCAGGATCAGCAGGGGCACCGCCACGACCACCGCCCACAGCACCCCGGGGCGTACCCGCCGCACCACGGGCAGCGCGAACGGCAGGCAGAAGTAGAAGAACAGCTCGCAGGACAGCGACCAGCTCACCGAGTTGACGCTGTAGAAGTATCCCGGGGTGGGGTCCCAGGCCTGGACGAGCAGGAGGTTCTCCACGGCGGCGCGGACGTTCACCGGCTCGGCGAAGAGCCAGACCCCGGCCAGCAGCGCCACCGCCCACATCAGCAGATGGTTGGGATAGACCTTGGCGAGCCGGCGGCGCCAGAAGTCCCGCCGGCGCTCCCCGTCCCGGGCCGACCACAGCAGCACGAAGCCGCTGAGGATGAAGAAGAATTCCACGCCGGACAGACCGAGGCTGAACGTCCAGCTGACGACGGCCTGGTAGTCGGGCTCGGCGACGACCCGCATCGTGCCGACGTGGTAGCCGAAGACCAGCAGGGCCGCGATCCAGCGCAGCCCGGTCAGCGAGGGCAGCCGGCTCGCCGGGCGGGCCGGTGCCTCGGCGCGTACGGCGGCGGGGGCGCTGGTCATGCCGGGCACCCTACCTGGCGGGCCGGCGACGGCCGCTCGGCGTGCGCGTACCCGACGGCGGGGCCGCGATGGCCTACTATCGCGGCGGCGCGGACACGATGAGAGGGAAGCCCCTGATGCACAAGCGGATCCTGCTGCGGGCCAAGAAGGGCCCGTTCGACGTCTACTCCCCCGAGGAGACGTTCGAGCGCAACTGGATCGGCGACAACACAGGCAATCTCGTGTTCAGCCACGCGGCGCACAAGATCCTGCGGACCGCGACGGCGGAGATCGCCTCCTCGGAGTTCCGCGCCAACCCGCGCGACGCGGACGAGATCAACGAGCGGTACGACGTCTTCGTGGTGCCGCTGGCGAACGCCTTCCGCCGCAGCTACGCCCACCGGCTCGTCAACATGACCCGGCTCATCGAGCGGCTCAAGATCCCGGTGGTGGTCATGGGCGTCGGCGCGCAGACGAACGTCGACGGCGACCGCGAGTACCTGCGCCCGCTCGACGACGGGGTGAAGAGGTTCGTCAAGGCGGTGCTCGACCGGTCGCACACGATCGGCGTCCGCGGCGAGATCACCGAGAGCTACCTGCGCGCCCTGGGCTTCACCGCGGTCGACGTGATCGGCTGCCCGTCGATGTTCCTGCACGGCGACAGCCTGCGGGTGGAGAAGAAGAAGGCCACGCTCACGGTCGAGGACCGGGTCGCGCTGACGATCTCCCCGTACGTGAAGTCGATGGCGAAGGTGATCACCTCGCACCACCGCTACCCCAACCTGCGGTACATCCCCCAGGACCTGAAGACCCTCGGCACCCTTCTGTACGGCGACGCGAAGGAGGACCGGGGCAAGAGCGCCGCCATCCCGATCCACACCTCGCACCCGCTGTTCCTGGAGGACAAGGTGCGGATGTTCGTCGACCCGTGGACCTGGATGGACTACCTGTCCCGGTTCGACTTCAACTTCGGCACCCGCATCCACGGCACGATCACGGCGCTGATCGCCGGCACCCCGGGCTACCTGTTCGCGCACGACTCGCGCACCCTGGAACTGGCCCGCTACTTCGACATCCCGCACCGGATCATGAAGGACGTGCCGGCCGACATCGACGCCATCCAGCTCTACGACGAGGCCGACTACACCGCGCTGAACAACGGGCACAAGGCCCGCTTCGAGACGATGGTGGGCTTCCTGGCCAAGCACGACCTGGGCCACTCGTTCGCCGACGGCGACAGCGCCACCCGCTTCGACCGGCAGGTCGCCGAGACGACGTACCCCCCGGCCGTACGCGCGCAGAGCGCCGTCGACCCGGCCGAGCTGATCGCCCGCATCCAGTGGCTGCGCGACCGGAACGAGGAGCTGACGGAGACCGTCACCGAGCTGAACAGCCAGCGGCTGCACGCCCGGGTACGGGCGGCGGTGGGTGGCCGGGTGCGGCAGATCCTCAAGCGTTAACCCTCCGTGGGGTGGTTGTTCAGCCACCCCACGCCCGGCGGCAACGCCAGGTTCCGGGGCCGTCCATCCGGGCGGTCGAAGGTGTCGGGCGTGGTCAATGAGCCGACGCGAAGCCCACTGCTGAGCATCGTCGTGCCCGTGCACGGCGTCGAGGCGTACCTGTACCAGTGCCTGGAGTCGGTCCTGGGCGGGCTGCCCGCCGCCGAGGCGGACGCCGTCGAGCTGGTCGCGGTCGACGACGCCTCCCCGGACCGGTGCGGGGAGATGCTGCGGTCGTACGCGGCCGGGCGTCCCCAGGTGCGGGTGGTCGAGCTGACCCGCAACGTCGGGCTCGGCCTCGCCCGCAACGCCGGGCTGGAGGCGGCGACCGGCCGGTACGTCTGGTTCGTCGACAGCGACGACTGGCTGCCCCCGGGCAGCGTGCCGGCCGTGCTGGACCGGCTGCGCCGCGACGAGCCGGACGTGCTGCTGCTGGACCACCTGCGGGTGCACGAGAACGGCCGGCTGGAGGTCGACGCGAGCAGCCACCTGCTGCGCGGGGTCGACGGCTGCGTCCGCCTGGCCGACCGGCCCGAGCTGCTGCGGGTCCAGCACACCGCGTGGAACAAGGTGGTCCGCCGGGCGTTCCTCGACGAGCTGGGGCTGCGCTTCCACCCCGGCTGGTACGAGGACATCCCGTTCAGCCACCCGTTGCTGATCGCCGCCGAGCGGATCGCGGTGCTGGACCGGGTCTGCTACCGCTACCGGCAGGGCCGCCTCGGCGCGATCACCTCCACCCGCAGCCGCCGGCACTTCGAGGCGTTCACGCAGTACGAGCGGCTGCACGAGTGGGTGGCCCGGCACGTCACGCAGGAGTGCATCCGCACCGACCTGTTCGCCCTGATGGTCAACCACTACCTCGTCGTGATGGGCAACGAGGGCCGGGTGCACCCGCGGCTGCGGCGCGCGTTCTTCCGCCGGGTGGCCGAGCACTACCGCCGGTACCTGCCGGCGGGCGGCTACCCCCGGCCGGTGGGGGTGGCCGGGCTGAAGCACCGGTTGGTCGCCCGGGACAGCTACCTCGCGTACAGCACGCTGCGCCGGGCCCACCGGCTGGCCGGCCGGGTGCGTCCGGCCCGTGCCGCCGAGCCCGCGCCCGCCGGGGCGGACCCCGGGAGCGGGCCGCCCGGCCGGCCCGTCGAGGCCGCGGCCGAGCAGCCCAGCGCGCTGGCGGGCCGGGGATGAGCGGACCCACCGCCCGGGACGCGGACCGCCGCCGCCCGGCCGGGGACGCCGAAGGCCTCCGTCCGACCCGGGACGCCGACCGACTCCGTCCGGCCGGGAACGCCGACGTGGAGACGATCCTGCGCTGGCGCAACCACCCGCGGGTCCGCGAGGTCAGCCTCACCCGGCACGAGATCAGCCCGGCCGAGCACGCCGCCTGGTGGGCCGCGGTGCGCACCGACCCGGACCGGCGGCTGCTGGTGCACGAGCACCGGGGCGAGCCCTGCGGGGTGGTGACCTTCTCCGGAGTGTGCAGCCCGGAGAAGGCGCTGACCTGGGGCTTCTACCTGGACGTCGAGGGGCTGGACGCGCGGGGGCGGCTCATGCCGGCCTGGCTGTCGCTGGAACGCGCGGCGATCGCGTACTCCTTCGACACCCTCGGCGCGCGGACCCTCGGCGGGGAGACGCTGGCCACCAACCGACCGGTGCTGGCACTGCACCGGCGCTTCGGATTCGAGATCGTCCGGCGCTACGAGCGGGACGTCGACGGCACGCCGCACCAGGTGGTGTGGACGGAACTGGGCAGGGGAACTTGACATCCTCCACCGCCCTGAAGGGCGGGGATTCCCCCGGTCACCCGAGGGGGTTCCTGCTTCGTCGGGCTGTGCCGTCACCGCGTGCGCGGGTCGGGTCTTACCGTCCCTCCACAGGCGTTTTACCTCTCCGCCAGCCCGGCGGCGAGGATGTTGCGGGCGGCGTTGACGTCCCGATCGTGCTCGGCCCCGCAGCCGGAACAGGTCCACGACCGGACCGACAGCGGCATGGCCGGATGGAGCCGACCGCACGCCGAGCAGGTCTTCGACGACGGATACCACCGGTCGACAGCGACCACCGCCCGCCCGTACCAGGCGGCCTTGTACTCCAGCATTCTGCGCAGTTCGGACCACGCCGCGTCGGAGATGGCACGGGCCAGGCAGTGGTTGCGCACCATGATGTGCACGCTGAGGTCCTCGATCACGACCGCTTTATTCTCGCGGACGAGTCGAGTCGACAGCTTGTGCAGGTGATCCCGCCGTCGGTCGGCGATACGGGCGTGGATCCGTGCCACCCTCACGCGGGCCTTGGCCCGGTTGCGGGAGCCCTTCTCCTTACGGGACAGGTCACGTTGCGCCCTGGCCAACTTCCGCCGATCGACACCCTCATGCCGAGGGTTGGAAACCTTCTCCCCGGTGGACAGGGTCACCAGGCTGATGATCCCGGCGTCCACCCCGACCGCCGCGTCCACCGGCGGCAGAGGCGTAACGGTCGGGTCCTCCACCAGCAAGGACACGAACCACCGGCCCGCGGCGTCCCGGGACACGGTGACCGTGGACGGCTGCGCGCCCTCGGGCAGGGGCCGGGACCACACGATGTCCAGCGGCGCGTCCATCTTCGCGAGAGTCAGTTCCCCGTCGCGCCAGCGGAACGCCGAGCGGGTGTACTCGGCCGACGCCCGGGACCTGCGCTTGGACTTGAACCGCGGATACCGAGCGCGCTTGTCCCAGA
This sequence comes from Micromonospora sp. B11E3, assembly GCF_039871625.1. NCBI lineage: Bacteria > Bacillati > Actinomycetota > Actinomycetes > Micromonosporales > Micromonosporaceae > Micromonospora > Micromonospora sp. B11E3. The sequence goes on from NZ_JBDPMC010000007.1 coordinate 96,077, forward strand.
ACGCGGCGAACCCGGCCTGCAGGTGCCGCAGCGTCTGCTGCAACGGCACCGACGACACCTCGTTCAGAAACCCGAGTTCCTCCGAGCGCTTCCACTCCGTCAACCACGCCGACGTCTGCACGTAGGTGGTGCGCTGCCGGTCCACCGCCCACGCCCGAGTACGCGCCTCAAGTGCCCGGTTGTACACCAGGCGCACACAACCGAACGTCCGGTTCAACTGCTCGGCCTGCTCAGGGGACGGGTAGAAGCGGTACTTGAACGCCCGTTTCACCACCCCACCCATACCGCACATTTTCTCATCCATGTAGGACGATCACCCGAAAGGAGGGAGCGGCGTGTCCTCCCCCGTCTGACGGCGAGGGTATCCACGCCGCGATTCCGATGACGGCGACAGTGAAGATCGGGCCGCACGCGGTCGGCACCGGGGAGCGCCCCTTCGTGGTGGCCGAGATGTCGGGCAACCACAACGGTGACCTGGACCGGGCCCTGGCCATCGTGGACGCGGTCGCGGCGAGCGGGGCGCACGCGCTCAAGCTCCAGACGTACACGCCGGACACGATCACCATCGACGTGGACGCGCCCGAGTTCCGGATCTCCGGCGGGCACGAGCTGTGGGGCGGCGAGCGGCTCTACCAGCTCTTCGAGCGGGCGCACACGCCGTACGAGTGGCACGAGCCGATCTTCGAGCGGGCCCGGCGGCACGGGCTCACGGTGTTCTCCTCGCCGTTCGACGCCACCGCCGTGCGGCTGCTGGAGGAGCTGGACGTCCCGGCGTACAAGATCGCCTCGTCGGAGCTGGTGGACCTGCCGCTGATCCGGCTGGTGGCCAGCACCGGCAAGCCGCTGGTCATCTCCACCGGGATGGCCACGATCGGCGAGATCGACGCGGCGGTCCGGGCCGCGCGCGACGGCGGCGCCGGCGGCATCGTGCTGCTGGCCTGCACCGCGTCCTACCCGGCGCCGCCGCAGGACAGCAACCTGCGCCGGCTGCCGGTGCTCGCCGACGCCTTCGGCGTGCCGGTCGGGCTCTCCGACCACACCCCCGGCATCGGGGTGCCGGTCGCCGCGGTGGCGCTCGGGGCCTGCCTGATCGAGAAGCACGTCACGCTGCGCCGGGCCGACGGCGGGGTGGACTCGGACTTCTCGCTGGAGCCGACCGAGCTGGCCGAGCTGCGCGTGGAGGCCGAGCGGGCCTGGGCGGCGCTGGGCACCACCGCCATCGGCCCCACCCCGACCGAGCGGGAGGGGCTGCGCTTCCGGCGGTCGCTGTACGTGGTGGCCGACGTGCGGGCCGGCGACCCGGTGACCGTCGAGAACGTCCGGTCGATCCGGCCGGCGGGCGGGCTGCCGCCGGCCGACCTCGACCGGGTGCTCGGCCGCACGTTCCGCCGCGACGTGCCCCGCGGCACCGCGCTGGGCTGGGAGCTGATCTGACGGCCGCCGGGCGCGGGCGACGGACCTGGTCAGTCGCCCCCACGGATGCGCCCCAGTTCACCGCGAGCGTCGCACGCGTTCACCGCGTGGCGTCGGCCAGTTAACCCACCCGGCCTAGCGTCCGATCCGTCCGCCGGCCACCAGGCCGAGAAACCCACCACCATCGGAGCACCAGTTGAGCGAGTTGAACGGGTCGTCCATTCTGATCACCGGCGGAACGGGGTCCTTCGGCCGCACGTTCCTGCGGCACATCCTGGCCGAGGTCGACCCGGCCCGGGTGGTCGTGTTCTCCCGGGACGAGCTCAAGCAGTACGAGCTGCGCCAGCAGTTGGGCGACGACCCCCGGCTGCGCTGGTTCCTCGGCGACATCCGGGACCGGCAGCGGCTGACCCGGGCGATGCACGGGGTGGAGTACGTGGTGCACGCCGCCGCCCTCAAGCAGGTGGACACCGCCGAGTACAACCCGTCGGAGTTCATCGCCACGAACATCAGCGGCTCGCAGAACGTGGCCGACGCGGCGATCGACGCCGGCGTGAAGAAGGTCATCGCGCTCTCCACCGACAAGGCGTCCAGCCCGATCAACCTGTACGGCGCCACGAAGCTGGTCGGCGACAAGCTGTTCGTCTCGGCGAACCACTACGCCGCCCACCACCCGACCCGGTTCGCGGTGGTGCGCTACGGCAACGTCGTCGGCAGCCGCGGCTCGGTGGTGCCGCTGTTCCGCCGGCTCGCCGCCGAGGGCCGCAGCCTGCCGATCACCGACAAGCGGATGACCCGGTTCTGGATCACGCTCGACCAGGCGGTGCGGTTCGTCGTCGACTCGTTCGACCAGATGCGCGGCGGCGAGCTGTTCGTGCCGCGGATCCCGAGCATGCGGATCATGGACCTGGTCGAGGCGGTCGCCCCGGACGCGACCACCCACGAGGTCGGCATCCGGCCGGGCGAGAAGCTGCACGAGGAGATGATCGCGCCGGACGACAGCCGGCGGACCGTGCGTCTTGCGGACCGGTTCGTCGTCCAGCCGACGATCGCCGGCTGGGGCTACCAGCCGCCCGCCGACTGCGAGCCGGTGCCGGACGGGTTCGCGTACCAGTCGGACAGCAACGACGAGTGGCTGAGCGTGGAGCAGTTGCGCGACATGCTCGGCATCGCGGCGTGACGGCGATGCTCCCGTACGGGCGGCAGTCCGTCACCGACGACGACGTCGCGGCCGTGGTGGCGGCGCTGCGCAGCGACTGGCTCACCACCGGCCCGCAGGTCGACGCGTTCGAGGCCGACCTCGCGGGCTGGACCGGCGGGGCCGGCTGCGCGGCCGTGTCCAACGGCACGGCGGCGCTGCACGTCGGGTACGCGGCGGCCGGGGTCGGCCCCGGCGACGAGGTGGTGGTCCCGCCGATGACGTTCGTGGCGACCGCCAGCACCGCCGTGGCCCTCGGCGCGAAGGTCGTCTTCGCCGACGTGGAGCCCGAGACGTTCACCCTGGACCCGGCGGCCGTCTCCGCCGCGCTCACCGACCGGACGCGGGTGGTGGCGGCCGTCGACTACGCCGGCCACCCGGCCGACTACGACGCCCTGCGCGCCGCCCTGGGCGGCACCGGCGCGCTGCTGCTCGCCGACGCCGCGCACTCCATCGGCGCCACCTACCACGACCGGCCCGTCGGGTCGCTTGCCGACCTCACCACCTTCTCGTTCTTCCCCACGAAGAACCTCACCACCGCCGAGGGCGGCGCGGTCGCCGCCGTGGACCCGGCGCTGCTGGCCCGGGCCCGGCGGTTCCGCAACCACGGCCTGGTCCGCGTACGCGAGGAGCAGCGCTGGCCGGACGAGGGCGGCTGGCACCAGGAGGTGCACGAGCTCGGGCTCAACTACCGGCTGCCCGACGTGCTCTGCGCGCTGGGCCGCAGCCAGCTGCGTCGGCTGCCCGCCTTCCTCGCCCGCCGCGCCGAACTGGTCGCCCGGTACGACGAGGCCCTGGCCGACCTGCCGGGGGTGTCGATCCCGGGCCGCCGGGCCTGGGCGAAGCCGGCCTGGCACCTGTACCCGGTCCGGGTGCACGGGGGCCGCCGCCGCGCGGTGTACGAGGCGATGCGGGCCGCCGGGATCGGGGTGCAGGTCAACTACATCCCCGCGCACTGGCACCCGGCGTTCGCCGACCTGGGCTACCGGCGCGGCTCCTGCCCGGTCGCCGAGGCGTTCTACGCCGAGCAGCTCTCGCTGCCGCTGTTCCCCGACCTCACCGACGCCGACCAGGAGCGGGTCGTCGACGCGCTGGCCGCCGCGCTGCACGCCGCCCCGGCGCGCGCCGCCGCCTGAGGGGCCACGGATGCACCACGCGAACCACTTCTACGGGCACGCGCACGTGCTGGCCCGCTACTGCGGGCTGGGCGACGGACACCCGCCGCGGATCAACGGGTACGTCCAGCACGGCTGGAACATCGGCGACGGCCTCGCGCCCGGCCACCCGTACGTGGCGGGCACGCCGAGCCTGCTGTGGTCGGAGCAGACCCGGCGGCGAGCCTGGTCGGTGGGGCGGCGCAACGTCGTGGTGACCGGCGCGCCCTTCGCGTACCTGCTGTCGCTGCGCCCCGACGACCCGCCGGCCGAGCAGCGGGAGGGCACCATCTGGTACCCGTTCCACGGCTGGGAGGGCCAGCACGTGCGCGGCGACCACCGCGAGCTGATCGCGCGGATCCGCGACACCGAGCCCGGCCCGGTCACCGTCTGCCTGTACTGGCACGAGTACGGCATGCGCCGGGTGCGCCGGCTCTACGAGCGGGCCGGGTTCCGGGTGATCTGCCACGGCTACCGGGGCCACTGGTGGAAGGACACGGACCCGCTGTTCCTCGACAAGCAGCTCACCGAGCTGCGCCGGCACCGCCGGGTCGCGTCCAACCGGCTGACCAGCGCCATCTTCTACGGCATCGCGGCGGGGTGCGAGCCCGCCGTCTACGGCGACCCGATGGTGCTGGCCGACGAGGACCCGACGTTCGGCGGCACCGCCCGGATCCGGCGGCAGTGGCCGGAGCTGCACGGCGAGTCCGTGCACCTGCCCACCGCCGTCGAGATCGCCCGCGCCGAGTTGGGCACCGACCACCGCTGCGCGCCGGCCGAGCTGCGGGAGCTGCTGGGCTGGGCGAACCTCCAGGAGGAACGAGTTGACGACTGAGACCGCGCCCCGGATCGCCCTGCCCGGCGGGGAGATGCTGGCCTGGTCGGACCTGCCCGAGCGGCGGCTGCCCGGCGGCGGGCCGCTCGCGGCGCTGGTCGAGCGGGTGGTGCCGGCGGGCGCGCGCGTCCTGCTGGCCGGTCCGCACGACCCGGCCCTGCTGGAGCGGCTGGGCCACGCCGAGGTGACCTGCCTGCTGCGCAGCTACCCCGACGGCGTCGCCCTGGCCGACCGGGCCGGCGACCGCCCGGTCTCGGTGGTGGTCGGCGGCCCGGGCGGGCTGCCCGCCGACGAGACGTTCGACGTGGTGGTCGCCGCCTGCGGGCTGGACGCCGTCGAGTCGGTGGAGGGCGCCCGGGTCGGCTGGGACGGCCTGCTGGAGCGGCTGGCCGGCGCGCTCGCCCCGGGCGGGACCCTGCTGCTGCGGCTGGACAACCCGGCCGGGCTGGACCGGATCGTCGCCGCGGCGCCCTGGTACGCCGGGCGCGACGACGCCGACTGGGCGGTCGGCGGGGCGCTGGACACGGGGCGGCCGGCCAGCCTCGACCAGCTCCGGGACCGGCTGGCCGGGGTGGGGCTGCGCCCGTCCGGCTGCTTCGCCGCGTACCCCGCAACGGCCGCGCCGACCGCGCTGGTGGACGCCGCGGCGCTGGCCGGCCGTACCACGTCGGGGCTGTTCGACGCCGTGCTGCACGGCGCGTGCGCCGGCGGTTTCGCCGGCCGGCCGGTGCTCCAGGACCCGGCGCGCCTGGCGGTCGACGCGTTGCACGCCGGCCTCGGCGCGGCGCTCGCGCCCGGGTGGCTGGTGCTGGCCGTGCGCGCCGGCCACGCCCCGGACGGGTCGCCGGCGCCGCTCGCGGGGCCCGAGGCGGACGGACGGCCGACGCCGTCGGCCCGGACCGACGGGCTGCCGGTGGCGCTGGTGCAGACCGGGCCGCCCGGGATCGGCGCGGTGGAGGTGACCGAGGGCTGGCGGTGGCGGGTCGCCGGGCCGGTGACGGCGACGCGGGACGCCCCGTTCGCGACCCGCGAGGCGGCCTGGCGCGACCCGGCGGCGCTGGCCGGGCCGGTGCCCGAGGGGCGGCTGCTGCGTACGGTGCTGCTCGACGCCTGCCTGCGCCGGGACCTCGACGCCCTGCGGCGGCTGCTGCGTGGGTACGCGGACTGGCTCGCCGGGCACGCCGACCACGCCGGCCGGCTCGGCGGCGCGGTGGCCCTGGCCGCACCCGACAACGTCGTGGTGGCCGACGCCGCCGGCCCCGCACCGGTGTTCGCGGTGCTCGACCCGAGCTGGCGGGCCGCCGACGGGTGGCCGGTCGACGTGGTGCTGGCCCGGGGCCTGTGGCGGTTCGCCGCGGCGCTGGTCACCGGCGGGTACGCCCACCCCTGGCCGTCCACCCTCGACGTGGCCGGGCTGACGGTGGTGCTCGGCGGGATCGCCGGGCGGGAGCTGGACCGGGCGACCGTGGCGGCGGCCGTGGACGCGGAGGTGGCGGTCACGGCGGCGCTGCGCGGGCTCGACGGGACGGCCCGGCTCGCCCTCGCCGAGGAGCTGCGCGCGGTCGAGCCGACCGCGCCGCCGCCCGGACTGGACAGCCACCAGCAACTGCGCGAGGCGTGGCTGCGGCAGAAGGAGGAGCTGACCCGGCTGGCGGCGCTGCTGCGCTGGACCGAGGACCTGTTGACCTCCCGGGAACGGGCGCTGCGCCGGGCCGAGGCCACGATCAACCTGCTCAGCGGCTCGCTCAGCTACCGGGTCGGCCGGCTGGCCATCGCCCCGGCGCGGCTGGCCAAGCGGGGCGCGGGGGCGGCGAAGCGCCGGGCGAAGGCGGCGCTGCGGGAGCGCCGCGAGGGCGGGGGGCAGCCGTGACCAGGATCGTCGGGATCGTGCAGGCGCGGATGGGCTCCTCCCGGCTGCCCGGCAAGGTGCTGCGGCCGCTGGCCGGCCGGTCGGTGCTCGGGCGGGTGGTCCGCGCCGCCGCCGAGGGCGGGGTGCTCGCCGAGGTGGTGGTCGCCACCAGCATCGACCCGGTGGACGACGCGGTGGTCGCGGAGTGCGCCCGGCTCGGCGTGGCCTGCCACCGGGGACCCGTCGACGACGTGCTCGACCGGTTCGTCGGCGCGCTGGACCGGCACCCCGCAGACGCCGTCATGCGGTTCACCGCCGACTGCCCGCTGCTGGACCCGGAGATCGTCCGGCTGGTCGCCGACGTGTACCGGGCGGTGCCGGGGCTGGACTACGTCAGCACCTCGATCGCCCGTACGCTGCCGCGCGGGCTCGACGCGGAGATCATCCGGGCCGACACGCTGCGTACGCTGCACCGGATCGCCACCGCGCACCACCGGGTGCACGTAACCTCGTACGCGTACACCCACCCGGAGCTGTTCCGGGTGCTCGGGGTGACGCTCACGCCGGACCGCTCCGCCCTGCGACTCACGCTCGACACCGAGGATGACTGGGCGCTGGTCCGGGCGGTGACCGACCACTTCGGCGACGTCAGCGTGCCGCTGGCGAAGCTCGCCGACTGGCTGGACGGTCAGCCGGCGCTGCGCGCCCTGAACGCCTCGGTACGGCAGAAGCGGCTGGAGGAGTCCTGAGCACGGTACGCGTCGGGGTGCGCTGCGACGCCGGGCCGACCCGCGGCGTCGGGCACCTGGTCCGCTGCCTCGCCCTGGCCGAGGAGTTCCTCGCCCGGGGCGCCCGGGTCGAGTTCTTCGGCACGGTCGAGGGGGTCGCCTGGGCGGCCCGCCAGCTCGCCGACCGGGGCGTGCCGCTGCATCCGGGGCCGGAGCGCCCCGAGGACCTGGTCGCCGCGGCCCGCCGGCACGGGCTGGACGTGATGGTGCTCGACTCGTACGAGCTGGACCCGGCGGGGGCGGGGGCGCTGCGGGCGGCGGGGGTGGTGACCCTCGCGGTCGTCGACGGCGACACCCGGGGGCAGGACGCCGACGTGTACCTGGACCAGAACCTCGGCGCCGCGCACGGGCCGCTGCCCGGGCGGCTGCTCGCCGGGACGGCGTACCCGCTGCTGCGCGACGCCGTGGTGGCCGCGCGGCCGGCGGCGCCGCGCCCGGCGACGGCGGCCGGCCGGCCCCGGGTGCTCGCCTTCTTCGGCGGCACCGACGCGTTCGGGGCGGCGCCGGTGCTGGCCCGGGTGCTGCTCGCCACCGGGCACCCGATGGACCTGACCGTGGTCGTCGGCCGGCCCGACGTCGGGGCGGCGCTGGCGGCGCTGGCCCCGGGCCGGGGGCAGGCCGTGCGACCCGTCCCGCCCACCGACGACCTGCCCGCCCTGATCTCTGCCGCCGACCTGGTGGTCAGCGCCGCCGGCACGTCCACCTGGGAGCTGTGCTGCCTGGGCGCGGCGGCGGCGCTGGTCTGCGTGGTGGACAACCAGCGGGAGTCGTACCACCGGGTGGTGGCCGAGGGCGTCGCGGCCGGCCTGGGCGAGCTGCCCGCGCTGGCCGCCGCCGGGCTGGCCGGCCGGGCGGCCCGGGCGGAGGCCGCGCGGACGCTGCGCGCGCTGCTGGAGTCCCCGCGCCGGCGGGCCACGCTGGCCGAGCGGGCCTGGTCGACGGTGGACGGCCGGGGCCGGGCCCGGGTGGCCGACGAGGTGCTGGCCCTGGTCGGCGCGCGGACGCCCGGCTGACCCGTCCTGCGCCCGGCCGGCGCTAGCGCAGGCGCTGGAGCGTGACCCGCCCGGCGAGGTCGGGGTGGGCGGCCAGCAGCGCCTCGACGATCCCGGCGGCGGCCGGGTCCGCGGCGACGAACCGGATCCGGCCGGGCACCCTCTCCACCAGGGCGGCGGAGCGGGCCGGCTCGGACAGCGGCAGCCGGTACACGGCCGGCCCGGATGCCCCGTGCGTGCCCTGGAGGGTGGCGACGAAGAGGGTGGCGAGGTAGCCCTCGCGGCGGCGGTCGCTGACCACCACGGTCACCACGCCGGCCTCGGCCGGCGCCTGGGCCAGCGCGCGCACGGCCAGCTCCGCCGGCCCGGGGCGGGCCTGGGTGCCCGACCACCAGGCCGCCGCCCACGTCATGGTGCGCCCGTCGAACGGCTGGGCGAAGATCCCGGTGCCGCGCGGCAGACCGGCCAGCCCCGCGCAGGCCAGCACCACGGCCGCCGCGGCCAACGCGCGCGCCGGCCGGGGCGTGCGCCAGCGGAGCCGCGCCGCGCGGGGGCGGGACTCCGCCGCACGGTCGTGGGGCCGCGCCGCGCGGGGGCGGGACTCCGCCGCACGGTCGTGGGGCCGCGCCGCGCGGGGGCGGGACTGCGCCGCGCGGCCCGGGGCGGGCAGCAGCAGGGTCACCGCGCCCGCGCCGACGAGCAGCACGGCCAGCAGCAGGTGCAGCGTCTTTCCGTAGTAGTAGCGCGGATCGGTGCCCAGCGCGCGGAAGTAGACGAGGAAGCCGCCGGCGAAGGCCAGCGCCGCGGCCAGCGCGCCCGCGTAGCGCCGCCACACCGGCAGCCGCAGCCCGCCCGCGAACAGGCCGGCGGCGACCAGGCCGGCGAGCGCGAGGAACGCGTCGTAGCGGGGGAACACCCCGCCGCCGGTGGCGACGTTGTCCACCTGGTCGGTGCGCAGCAGGCCGGCGACCGCCGGCAGCGGGGCCAGGACGGCGGTCAGCAGCGCCACCACGGCCAGCACCGCCGGGCGGCGGCGCAGCCGGCGCCGGTCGCGCACCAGCCAGGCCAGCACCAGCACCGCGACCACCGGCAGGAACATCAGGTACGCGAAGCCGACCGCGACGCAGAGCGCCCCGACCACGGCCAACTGCGTGCCCGTACGCGCCACCGGCCGGCAGGCCAGCGCCACCAGCAGCACCGTCGCGGCGAGCCCGAGGCTCTCGCCCGGGTAGCCGTACACGACGAAGCGGGCGAGTTCCGAGCCGAGGCAGGCGGCGGTGAGCGCGCCGGTCAGGGCCGCCGCGCGCGGCAGGTCGAGCCGCGGGCCGGCGAGCCGGTTCGCCGCCCAGGTGACGGCGAGCACCAGCAGGCCCCACGCGCCCAGCGACCAGCCGAGGTAGTGGTCGAGCGTGCTGGCCGGGCCGGCGGGCGCGGTCGAGGAGCGCAGGAAGCCGTCCAGCAACGCCGCGGTGAGGTGGAAGCCCTGCGGGTACCAGACCATCCCCTCCGGCGCGATCCGGGCCGCCGCCGACGGGTCGGCGAACAGGTACCCGCCGACCGCGCGGATCCCCTCCACCGTGGCCAGGTGCCGGCTGTTGTCCTCGCCGGTCATCGCGTACGCGAGCCGACCCGCGAGGTCGCCCGCCCGCAGGTACGGCCAGGCCAGCGCCCCGGCCGCCACCAGCGCGGCGGCGACCGGGAGCAGGTCGGCGGGGACCGGGCGGGGCAGCCGGGGCCGGCGGCCGGTGGCGGCGGCGACGCCGAGCAGGACGGTCAGCGCCGTGCCCGCCACCGGAACCGGGTGCAGCCCCCACGGCCAGGCGGAGAAAAGCAGCCCGGCGGCGCAGGCCGCCCCGAGCAGCAGCGCCCCGGCCAGCACCAGCCGGTCCAGCAGCGTACGGCCGCCGCGCAGCAGCGCGGCGGTCAGCCCGAGCACCACCACCGGCAGCACCCCGGCGACCCCCAGGGCGTACGCGAGCAGAGGTCCGAGCCACGCGGCGGCGAGCCAGCCGACCAGCCGGGGGGCGGCCCGGCGGGGCGACGTGCCCCGCTCCGGCGGGGCGGCCACCGGGGCGGTGGCGGGCGGGCTCTGCACGGACGGCCTCCTCGCGGCACCGGAAGATCCGCCCGACCCGGGCGGAGCGGGACCACGCTAGGACCGCCCCGGCGACGGACGGCGACGCGCACGTGTGCCGCAGGTGACCGGCAGGTGACGGAAGCCCGACGTCGTACGCCTGTACGAACGAACGGTAGGGTGGGGTCATGTCCGGTGCCGCCTACCAGCCGTCGATGCTCGACCTCGCCGTCGACGAGCCGTCCCTCGGCTCCCTCGCCGGCCTGCGCCGGCACGCGCTGAGCCGGGGCGCCTGGGTGGACCACCTCCCCGGTTGGGTGCTCGGTTCCGACCGGGTCCTGGCGGCGCTGCTCGCCGAGGTGCCCTGGCGGGCTGAGCGCCGCACCCTGTACGACGCCGAGGTCGACGTGCCCCGCCTGCTGTGCTGGTACGCCGCCCACCGGCCGCTGCCCCACCCGGTGCTCGCCCGGGCGCGGGCGACGCTGACCGCGCACTACGCGCCGGAGCTGGGCGAGCCGTTCGTGACCGCCGGGATGTGCCTGTACCGGGACGGGCGGGACAGCGTCGCCTGGCACGGCGACACCCTGGGCCGCGCCGCGCACACCGACACCATGGTCGCCATCGTCTCGTTCGGCTCGCCCCGGCCGCTGCTGCTGCGCCCGCGCGGCGGCGGGTCGAGCCTCCGCTTCCCGCTCGGCCACGGCGACCTCGTCGTGATGGGTGGCTCCTGCCAGCGCACCTGGGAGCACGCGATCCCGAAGACCACCCGCGCGGTGGGCCCCCGGGTCAGCGTCCAGTTCCGTCCGGCCGGCGTCGCCTGAGCCACCGGCGCCGCCCAGCCGCCAGGACCGCATGGTCGGCCGGCGGCGACCGTCCGACGTGGCCCGCACGGCCCGTTCGGACCAGGGTCGGCAGATCACCCGCGGCACGACCACCGAGCGCGCCGACACGCTCCGTCGTCGAACAGCGCTTATGACCCCGTGCGTCATGATAACGTCACCGTGCGTCATGACCGTCTGTAATGTCCCGTGGAGTCTCCCTTGCCCGTTGGACGCCTGACCGCGCGGCGGGCCGCTCGTTTCCTGGCCGACCTGTCGCGTCGGCATCCCGCGCTGGTCCTGCTGCTGGCCGCGGGGCTCGCGCTGCGCGTCGTGATGATGCTCGCGTACCGGCCGGCGCTCTGGTTCCAGGGCGACTCCGGGGCGTACCTCCGCAGGTCGCAGCAGTGGCCCGAGCTGGAGCCCCGCTGGCCGTTCCCGTGGCTGCTCAAGGCCTTCGAGTGGACCGGCACGCTCGCCTCGGTGGTGGCGGTGCAGCACCTCGCCGGGCTCGCCCTGGGCGTCGCGGCGTACCTGCTGCTGCGCCGGCTCGGGGTCGGGCCGTGGCTGGCCGCGCTCGCCGCGGCGCCCCTCCTGCTCGACGCCACCCAGCTGACGCTGGAGCACTACCTGCTCACCGAGACGCTGTTCACCGTGGCGCTGGCCGGCGCCGCCCTGCTGCTGGTCCGGCGGGAACGGCCCGGCACGCTCGCCAGCCTCGGCGCCGGACTGGCCGTCGCGCTCGGCATGGCCACCCGCCCGACCGGCATCGTCGCCCTCGGCGCGCTGCTGGTGTTCCTCGTGCTGCCGTGGCGCGGCTGGCGGCCGCCGGTGGCGTACCTGCTCGGCATCGTCGCGTTCTTCGGCGCGGTGTTCGTCGGCACCGGCACGGTCCGGGACGCGCTCGGCATGGAGGGCGGCAAGTTCCTCTACGGCCGCACCGCACAGATCGCCGACTGCGCCCGGCTGGACCTGCGACCCGGGCTGCGCAGGCTCTGCCCGACGCAGCCGTTGGGCCAGCGGCCCGACCGGCCGGACTGGTTCATCTGGCACCGGGACAGCCCGATCCGCAACGCCGAGCGGCCCGAGGACCTCGACGAGTTCGCCCGCGAGGTGATCCGACAGCAGCCCGGCGACTACCTGGCGGCGGTGGCGTCGGACACGGCCCGGTACTTCTGGCCGGCCCGGCTCGGCCCGACCGAGGCGTGCCTGGCCAGCCTGTGGCGGCCGCGCCTCGCCCCGACCAACTGGGCGGTCGACTACGACTGCACGCCCCGCACCGCCGGCCCCGACTACCAGTGGCAGCCGGCCCCGTCGCGGGAGGTCGAGCCCAACACCGCGAGCCGGTTCATGCAGACCTACGGCCGGTACGGGGTCACGCCGCCCCTGGTGCTGGCCGCAGCGACGCTGATCGCCCTGCTCGGGGCGGCGTGGCCGGGCCGGGGCGGGCTACGGCTGCGCATGATCGCCCTGCTCTACGCGGTGATCGGCATCGGAATCATGGTCTTCTCGGTCGCCACCTCGATGTTCGACCTCCGCTACGGATTGCCGGCCCTGGCGTTCCTCCCGATCGCCGCGGCTGTCGGCTGGCAGCGGCTGCGGTCGGCCCGGACTGACCGGCCCCCACCGATCGACGGCGAGCCGGAACGGCTGACGCCCCCGACGGCAGAAAGCAACGGGAAGCATGACGAAGGAACAGGAGATCGAGGTCACGGTCCTGCTGCCGTGCCTCAACGAGGCTGAGACGCTGGAGATCTGCGTCCGCAAGGCACTCCGCTCGCTCGAGGAGTGCGGGGTCGTCGGCGAGGTTCTCGTCTCCGACAACGGCTCCACGGACGGGTCGCAGGCGATCGCCGAGCGGGCCGGCGCCCGGGTGGTGCACGCCCCGATCCGCGGCTACGGCGGCGCCCTGCTGAACGGGATCGAGCAGGCCCGCGGTCGGTACGTCATCATGGCCGACGCGGACGACTCGTACGCGCTGTCGGACCTCGGCCCGTTCGTCGAGTCGCTGCGCGCCGGGCACGACGTCGTGATGGGCAACCGGTTCCGGGGCGGGATCGCCCCGGGGGCCATGCCGTCGGTGCACCGCTACCTGGGCAACCCGGTGCTGAGCTGGCTCGGCCGGATGCTGTTCGGGCTGCGCGGGGTCGGCGACTTCCACTGCGGCATGCGCGGGTTCAACGCCGAGCGGATCCGCGCCCTCGGGCTGTGCATGCCCGGCATGGAGTTCGCCTCCGAACTGGTGGTCCGCGCCGCGCTGGCCGGCTACGACATCGTCGAGGTGCCCACCACCCTGTCGCCGGACGGGCGGTCCCGCCCGCCGCACCTGCGTACCTGGCGGGACGGGTGGCGGCACCTGCGCTTCCTGCTCGTCTTCGCCCCGCGCAAGACCCTGGTCCGGCCCGGGGCCGCGCTGGCCCTGACCGGGCTGGTCGGGGTGGGCGCGCTCACCCCCGGCCCGCTCAGCCTCGGCGCGGTCCGGCTCGACGTCAGCACGCTGGTCTACGCGTGCCTGATGGTGCTCGTCGGGCTGCAGCTCGTCCTCTTCGGCGGCCTCGCCGAGATCTACGGGCGGCAGGAGCGGCTGGTCCCGCAGCGCGCGTCGGAGCGGTGGGTCCGCCTCCTGCGGCTGGAGACCGGCGCCGCCGTCGGCCTGTTCCTGCTCCTCGTCGGCACGGTGGGGACCGTCGGCGCCGTCTCCTACTGGGGGCTGGACGGCTTCGGCGACCTGAACCCGCACGAGACCCTCCGGGTGGTGCTGCCGTCGGCCACCGCCATCGCGCTCGGCGTGGTGGTGTTCTTCTCCGGCCTGGTCGGCAGCCTGCTCACGCTCCGTCCGGCGCAGCCGTCCCCGGCGATCGTGCGGCAGGCCCGCCCGGGCCGGGACCGGGCCCTCACCGGCAACTGACGGGCGCCCGGACGGGTGGCGGTGGACGCCACCGGCGCCCGGCCCGCCGCCGGCCCGCCCCGCCCCGGGGGTGGGCGTGCAGCACGTGGTGGCGATGTTCGGCGCCACGTTCACCGTGCCGCTGATCACCGGCTTCCCGCCGGCGACCACGCTGCTCTTCTCCGGCATCGGCACCCTGCTGTTCCTGCTGATCACCCGCAACCGGCTGCCGTCGTACCTCGGGTCGTCGTTCGCGTTCATCGCGCCGGTGCTGGCCGCGAAGGCCGGCGGGGACATCGGCCCCGCGCTCGGCGGGATCGTGGTGGCCGGCGCGGCGCTGGCCCTGGTCGGCCTGGTGGTCACCCTGCTCGCGATCCTGCTCGCCACGGTCGTGTTCCGGGGTTTCCTGGCCCGGCTGTCCATCCTGCTCGGCGTGGTGGTCGGCTGGCTGCTCGCCGCCGTGCTCGGTCAGTTGGACCCGAAGGCCGTCGACGGGCTGCGCGAGGCGGCCTGGGTCGGCCTGCCCCAGTTCCACGCGCCGCAGTTCGGCCTGCGCGCGGTCGTGCTGGTCGTCCCGGTGATCCTGGTGCTGATCGCGGAGAACGCCGGGCACGTCAAGGCGGTCGCCGCGATGACCGGCCGCAACCTGGACCGGGACATGGGGCGGGCGTTCCTCGGCGACGGCCTGGCCACCGTCCTGGCCGGCTCCGGCGGCGGCTCCGGCACCACCACGTACGCGGAGAACATCGGCGTGATGGCGGCGACCCGGGTCTACTCGACCGCCGCGTACTGGGTGGCCGGGGCTGCGGCGGTGCTGCTCGGACTCAGCCCGAAGTTCGGCGCGCTGATCCTGACCGTGCCGGCCGGGGTGCTGGGCGGCGCGACCACCGCCCTGTACGGCCTCATCGCGATCCTCGGCGCGCGGATCTGGATCGAGAACCGGGTCGACTTCCACGACCCGGTGAACCTGCTGACCGCCGCCGTCGCGCTCATCGTCGGCGCGGCGAACTACACGCTGACCGCCGGCGACCTCTCCTTCAACGGCATCGCCCTGGGCACCGCCGCCGCTCTGGTGATCTACCACGGCATGCGCCTGGTCGCCCGCCTCCGCGGCACGTCGCCGGAGTCCCGCCGGGGCCCGGAACCGGAACTCTGACCCGGTCCTCCCCTCCCCCTGGCATTCCCCGGTCGATCATGGAGTTGACTGTGGGAAATGTTCGGTTCGGCGCCGCCAACCTCATGATCGACGCGGGTCGGCGGCGGCAACGCGGCAGGGCCGGCGGCGGTAGCCGCCGGCCCTGCCGCGTCGGTCAGTCGCGTTCGATGAGGTGGCCGATCACCGTCGGGCCGAGCATCACCGCGAAACCGGAGCCGTCGCGGCGGGGGTCGGCCGGGGGCAACTCCACCGGCTCCCCGTTCTGCGTCGCGCCGACCGGCCGCGGGCCGACCCAGGCGACCACCAGGTCCGTCTCGCCCTTGAGGAACCGCTGGGCGCGCACCCCGCCGGTCGCCCGCCCCTTCGCCGGGTACGCCCCGAACGGCGTGACCTTGACCGTCGCGCCCGTCGAGGTGACCACCATCGGCTCGCCCTGCCCCGAGGCGTCGGTGCGGACCGCGCCGAAGAAGACGACCCGCGCCCCGGCCGGCAGGTTGATGCCGGCCATGCCGCCGCCCTTGATGCCCTGCGGCCGGACCAGGGACGCGTCGAAGCGCAGCAGCGACGCCTCGGACGAGACGAACGCGAGGGTCTCGCCGCCGTCGGTGAGCCAGGTCGCCCCGACCACCTCGTCGCCCTCGCGCAGGCCGATCACCTCGAACTCGTCCGAGCGGACCGGCCAGTCCGGGGCGCACACCTTCACCACGCCCTGCCGGGTGCCCAGGGCCAGCCCGGGCGAGCCCTCGGCCGTCGGGCCGAGCGGGGCCAGGCCGACCACCGTCTCGCCGGACTCCAGCGGCACCAGCTCGGCGGCCGACATGCCGCCGCGCAGCGACACCGTGCCGGCCTGCTCGGGCAGCACCGGCAGCGGCAGTACGTCGATCTTGAACGCCCGGCCAGCGCTGGTGACCAGCAGCACCCGCCCGCGGGCGGTGGAGTGGACGACCGCGCGTACCGCGTCGTGCCGGACCCGGCCGTTGCGGCGGCGCCCCTCGGCGGTCTCCTCCGACTCGGCCGCGGTGCGGGCCACCAGACCGGTGGCGGAGAGGATCACCTGGCACGGGTCGTCGGCCACCTCCAGCGGGCCGGCCGGCGCGGACGCGGCCAGCACCTCCTTGAGGTCGCCGTCGACCAGCGTGGTGCGCCGCGGCGCGCCGAACTGCTTCACCACCGAGGCCAGCTCGTCGGAGACGACCTTCCGTAGCACCTTCGGGTCGTCGAGGATGGTGGACAGCTTGGCGATCTCGGCGCGCAGCTGCTCCTGCTCGGCCTCCAGCTCCAGCCGGTCGTACTTGGTCAGCCGGCGCAGCGGGGTGTCCAGGATGTAGCCGGCCTGGATCTCGGAGAGCTTGAACCGGCGCATCAGGCCGTCCCGGGCGTCCTGGGCGTCCTCGCTGGCCCGGATCAGCTTGACCACCTTGTCGATGTCCAGCAGCGCGATCAGCAGGCCGTCGACCAGGTGCAGCCGCTCCTCGCGCTTGCGCTTCCGGTACGCGCTGCGCCGGGTCACCACCTCGTAGCGGTGCCGCAGGAAGACCTCCAGCAGCGCCTTGAGCCCGAGCGTCTGCGGCTGCCCGTCGACGAGGACCAGGTTGTTGACGCCGAAGGACTGCTCCAGCGGGGTGAGCCGGTACAGGTCGGCCAGCAGCGCCTGCGGGTTGACGCCGACCTTGCACTCGACGACCAGTCGGGTGCCGTTCTCCCGGTCGGTGAGGTCCTTGACGTCGGCGATGCCGGCGAGCCGCTTGGTCTTGTTGACCTCGTTGGTGATCGCCGCGATGACCTTCTCCGCGCCGACGCCGTACGGCAGCTCGACGACGGTGATCGCCTGCCGGCCCCGGCTGCCCTCCAGCGGGCCGATCTCCACGCGGGCGCGCATCCGGACCACGCCGCGCCCGGTCTCGTACGCCCGGCGCACCTCGTCGAGGCCGAGCAGCAGGCCGCCGGTCGGCAGGTCCGGCCCGGGGATGAACTCCATGAGCTTGTCGAGCGTGGCGTCCGGGTGGTTGATCAACCAGCGCGCCGCCGAGACGACCTCGCCCAGGTTGTGCGGGATCATGTTGGTCGCCATGCCGACCGCGATCCCGGACGCGCCGTTGACCAGCAGGTTGGGGAACGCGGCGGGCAGCACGGTCGGCTGCGTGAGCGAGCCGTCGTAGTTCGGCTCGACGTCGACGGTGTCCTCGCCCAGCTCGCCGACGAGCAGCATGGCCTCCCGCGACATCCGGGACTCGGTGTTGTGGTTGACGAAGCCACCGGCGAGGAAGGAGTGGTCCTCCGAATCGACCCGGACCGAGTAGACCTCGGTCGGTTCGCACTCGACAAGCGTGGTCAGACGCTCGAACCGGTACCCCGAGTCCATGATCGGCAGAATGGTCGCGAGGATCTCAGGGTCCTTGATCCGATCGATGATGCGGAGGCGCTCCACTTCCCAGCGCTCGACCCGGTCGAAGTTGTGCTGGGTCAGCCACTTACGGCCGCTGCCCCTGCGGTCGAAGTCCAGCGCACCCCGAACGTAGTCGGCCACAAAGGGCACGTGGTCCTTGCTCAGCCGGTGCGGTTGCAGCGGCGAGTGTCCCAGCACCTGGTGAAGCTTCGCCTGCTTGGTCCGTAGGAAGCCCACTCGATTGGCGAACGCCTTGATGTTTCTCAGCCCCGAGACGAGTAGCCGGTGCTCCACCGAACCACTGGGTCGCAGGTACCGGCGGCGAGCGGCGATGACGCCGAACTCCGCCAGCAACTCCTGAATTTCTCGGCTGAGCCGGTCACTGTAGGTGCTGTACTGGACGGTGAAGCCAGCCTTGGCCCGCCGGACACCGCCGTCTCCCTCGAACAGCGCCATCAGGAAGGCCCGCTTCACCCCCCAGCCACCATTCCAGACGAACTCTGGGACGAACTTGTCCCGGGCCTGATGGCCGATGAATTCCGCGAGGGGACTGGCCCGGAAGCTGTCCATGCCCCCGGCACAGGACTGAACATCCAACTCGTGGATGAGCTTGCGATCGCGGCGCGTGTGCCGTCTGCTGACGTACCGCTGCCCACCGACGATCTGGTCGTACGCGTGGAGCACCTCGCCGAAGAAGTGCTCGTCGGTGTTGCTGAAGCCCGCCCGTGACTCGCTGGCAAAGCCCTCGGACGCCCAAGCGCCCCCAAGGATGCCCAGCATGTACTCACGGGCGGTGGGGGTGACCTGGGACCAGGCGTTGCGAGCGACACAGACGACGGCACCGGGGGTGAGTTCGTCCAGCCGGCGCCACTGGAAGACAGGAACATTCATGGGTGCTTCGAGGCAGAGCAGCAGATGGTTCTCGCTACCTCGCAACGAAAAGCCCGTCTCGGTCTCGATCCGGATCGTCGGGTGTACGCCGGAGTTGAATACCTTGCTCACTCGAACGGCTTTCCCGTCCTTGTCGAGCACCTCGAAGTCGACGTCCGCCTCACTATCAGGCGGCAGGTTCACCAGGTCCGCGATCCGAGGACTGGCTCCATCCGCAAGACGAATACGTGTGTCACCCGTGACGCAGTAGCGGGCCGCCGCCGGGCCGTCGTCCGGGCTGCCGAAGTTGCCGTGCCCGTCGATGAGCGGCACGTTGAGCGAGAAGTCCTGGGCGAGCCGGACCAGGGCGTCGTAGATGGCGGTGTCGCCGTGCGGGTGGTAGCGGCCCATCACGTCGCCGACCACGCGGGCCGACTTCACGTACGCCCGGTCGGGGCGGTAGCCCGACTCGTGCATCGAGTAGAGGATGCGCCGGTGCACGGGCTTGAGCCCGTCGCGGGCGTCGGGCAGCGCGCGGGAGTGGATGACCGAGAACGCGTACTCCAGGTAGGAGTCGGAGACCTCGGTGACCAGCGGGTTGTCGAAGACCCGGGCGCCGGCCTGGTCGAAGGCCGACAGCTCGACCTTCGCGGCGGATTCCTTGCGGCGTGCCATCGTTCAGCGTCCTTCCCGGCGCGCGGCCAGCGTGGTCATGCGTCGATCGCCTCGCGGTCGACCCGGTCGGCGGAGTCGATCAGCCAGTTGCGGCGGGGCTCGACCTTCTCCCCCATCAGCAGCTCCAGGATCCGCTCGGCGGCCTCGACGTCGTCGAGGGTGATCCGGCGGACCGCCCGGGTGGCCGGGTTCATCGTGGTCTCCCACAGCTCGTCGGCGTCCATCTCGCCGAGACCCTTGAACCGGGGGATGGGGGTGACGATCTGCTTGCCGGCCTTCTCCAGCCGGCGGACCGTCGCCTCCATCTCCGCCTGGGTGTACGTGTAGACCGTCTGCGGGTTGCGCCCCTTCGTCGTGATCTTGTGCAGGGGCGGCATCGCGGCGTAGAGCCGGCCGGCCTCGATGAGCGGCCGCATGTACCGGGCGAACAGCGTGATCAGCAGGGTGCGGATGTGCGCGCCGTCGACGTCGGCGTCCGCCATGATCAGCACCCGGCCGTAGCGCAGGGCGGACAGGTCGAAGGTGCGGCCGGAGCCGGCCCCGAGCACCTGGACGATCGCGGCGCACTCGGCGTTGTCCAGCACCTGCTGGAGGGTGGCCTTCTGGACGTTGAGGATCTTGCCCCGGATCGGCAGCAGGGCCTGGTATTCCGACGAGCGGGCCATCCGGCTCGTGCCGAGGGCGCTGTCGCCCTCGACGATGAACAGCTCGCTGCGGTCCACCCCCGTCGAGCGGCAGTCGACCAGCTTGGCCGGCATCGCCGCGCCCTCCAGGGCGGTCTTGCGCCGGGCGGCGTCCTTCTGCTGCTTCTGCGTCAGCCGGACGCGGGCCGCGTCGACGATCTTCTGCAGCACCGTACGCGCCTCGGCCTTGGTGCGGCGGTCCTCCAGCCACGCCTTGAGGTGCGCCTCGACCAGCCCCTGGAGCACCTTCGTGATGCCGGCCGTGGACAGCTCGTCCTTGGTCTGGGAGGTGAACTGCGGCTCCGGGATGCGCACGTGCACCACGGCCGTCATCCCCTCCAGGACGTCGTCCAGGGTGGGCGCGTCCTCCTTGGGGCGCAGCAGGCCCCGCGCGTTGCGGGCCGCCTCGGCCAGCGTACGGGCCAGGGCCCGCTCGAAGCCCTTGCGGTGGGTGCCGCCGTGGGCGTTGCGGATGGTGTTGGTGAAGCACTCGACGGTGCGCTCGTAGCCGGTGCCCCAGCGGAACGCGATCTCGACCTCGGCCCGCCGCTGCACGTTGGACTGCATGACGCCGTTGGCGTCGGCGGCGTTCTCCCGGTACGTGCCCTCGCCGGTGACGAGCAGGGTGCCGGAGACCGGCCGGTCGCCGGCCGGGGCCAGGAACTCCACCATGTCGGTCAGGCCGTCGGGGAAGTGGAAGGTCTCCTCGACCGGCTCCTCGCCGGTCTCGTCGCGCAGCAGGTAGCGGACGCCGGGGACGAGGAACGCCGTGTTGCGCAGCTTGAGCCGGACGGCCTCGGCGTCCAGCGCGGCGCCGGTCTCGAAGTAGCGGGCGTCGTGCCAGTAGCGGATCGACGTGCCCGTACGCTCGCCGCGCTTCATCGCGCCCACGACCTGCAGGCCGGGACCGGCGGTGAAGGGGGCGTCCGCGCCGGGGCCGTCGAAGATCCCCGGTACGCCGTGCCGGAACGACATCGCGTGCACCTTGCCGCCCCGGCGGACCGTCACGTCGAAGCGCCGGGAGAGCGCGTTGACGGCGGACGCGCCGACGCCGTGCAGGCCGCCGGAGGTCTTGTATCCCGAGCCGCCGAACTTGCCGCCCGCGTGCAGCCGGGTGAGCACCAGCTCGACGCCGGAGATGCCCGACTTCGCGTGGACATCGGTCGGGATGCCCCGGCCGTCGTCGTCGACCTGCACCGAGCCGTCGGCGTGCAGCGTCACCGCGATCCGGGTGGCGTGACCTGCGACACCCTCGTCGGTCGAGTTGTCCAGGATCTCGTTGACGAGGTGACCCACGCCACGACTGTCGGTCGAGCCGATGTACATGCCGGGGCGCTTGCGGACGGCGTCAAGCCCCTCCAGGTGCGTCAGGTCGTCGGCCCCGTAGAGGGTCTCAGGCTGTGCGGTCAACTGGTCGTACTCCCAGGTCTCGGCGGTGTGGTGCCGCTCACCGGCGGCCGGGCCGGGGACGCGGGCGGCGCCCCGGGCGCGCGATCACCTCGCGCGGCGCGCCGCAGCGAGCCTAACCGGCAGGTGGGACAGGACGTCGGCGCCCCGCAGTCCGGGCCGCGCCGGCGCCGCGCGGGACTCCGCGCCCGCGGCGGCCGGAGGACGCGTACGGAACGTGTCAACGCCGCGGGGCGGGCGCTTCATCCCACCCGCGGTGACCCTACGCCGGGCGTGGGGGGGCGCCCTTCGCCACCGCGGGCGTCGACAAGGGGCCCGTCCTTCCCCCGGCACCGGTTAGCCGGCGGAGCCCGGGGTACGGACGTGTGGTGCCCCGCGCCTGATGGAGGAGGAGAAACATGCGGATCGGGTTGGTCTCGGTACACCCCAGTCCCCTCGCGGTGGGAGGCGGGGAGGACACCGCCGGGCGCGGAGCCCACCTGGCGGACCTGGCGGCGGCGCTGGCCGGGGCGGGCCACGACGTGCGGGTCTACACCCGCCGGGACTCCCCCGCCCTGCCGGCGGCGGTGTCCACCGCGGACGGTTACCAGGTGGTGCACGTGCCCGCCGGCCCGCCGGACCGGGTCCCCGTGGACGAGCTGCTGCCGCACCTCGGCGAGTTCGGCCGGTGGCTGGCCGGTCAGTGGCGCGACGGGGCGTGGCTGCCCGATGTCGCGCACGCCCACCACTGGACGAGCGGGCTGGCCGGCGTGCACGCCGGCCGCCGCGCCGGGGTGCCGGTGGTGCTGACGTACCACGGGCTGGGCGCGGCGCGGCGGCGGCACCACGGCGGCCGGGACGGCGGCCCGGCGGGCCGGGTGGGCTACGAGCGCGCGCTGGGCCGGGCGGTGGACCGGGTGGTCGCGCAGTGCCAGGACGAGGTCGGCGAGCTGGTGCGCCTCGGCGTGCCCCGGTCCCGGATGGCGCTGGTCCCGGCCGGGGTGGACGAGCGGATCTTCCGACCGGACGGCCCGGCCGTCCCGCGCGACCCGGCCCGGCCCCGGGTGCTGACCGTCGGCCGGATGGTGGAGCGCAAGGGCTTCGCGGACGTGATCCGGGCGCTGCCCGCCGTGCCGGACACCGAGTGCGTGGTCGTCGGCGGCCCGCGGGCCGAGCAGCTGCCCGCCGACGCCTTCGCCCGCCGGCTCGACGCGCTCGCCCGGTCGTGCGGCGTCGCCGACCGGGTGCGGCTGGTCGGTGCGGTGCCGCGCGAGGAGATGCCGGCCTGGTACCGCTCGGCGGACCTGCTGGTCGCCGCCCCCTGGTACGAGCCGTTCGGCATGACCCCCCTGGAGTCGATGGCGTGCGGGGTCCCGGTGGTCGGCACGAACGTCGGCGGCATCGCCGACACCGTCGTCGACGGCCTCACCGGCGACCTCGTGCCGGCGCGCGACCCGCGGGCGCTGGGCACCGCCGTCCGCCGCCTGCTCGCCGACAACGTCCGCCGCTTCGCGTACGCCACGGCGGCGCTGGACCGCATCCGCAGCCGGTACTCCTGGAAGCGCTGCGCGGAGCAGCTCGGCGCGGTGTACGGCGCGGTCGCCCGCGTCGCCCGGCCCGTTCCCGCCGTGGCCTGACGCCCGCCCCACCCCGCCACCCGCGCTACCCGCGGGTAGCTTGCGCTCGTACGCTGGGCCGGTGAGCGCCAACCCGGAGTACGCGCAGGAGTTCGTCGACGTCGACGGCGCCCGGCTGGGGGTGCAGGTGTACCCGGAGCCGGCGGGGCCGTCCGGCGCGCCGGTGGTGGTGATCTGGCCGGCGATGGGGGTGCGGGCCCGCTACTACCGCCCGTTCGCCGCCGCCCTGCGGGCCGCCGGGCTGGCCGTGGTCGTCGCCGACCTGCGCGGCACCGGCGCGAGCACCCCGGCGCCGAGCCGCGCCTGCCGGTACGGCTACGCGGAGCTGGCCGGCGACGTCGGCGCGGTGCTGGCGGCGCTGAAGCCGCGGCTGGACGGCCGGAACCGACTGCTGCTCGGGCACTCTCTCGGTGGGCAGGCCGCCCTGCTGCACCTGGCCCTGTACGGCACGGACGCGGTGGACGGGCTGGCCCTGGTCGCCGTCGGCCTGCCGTACTGGCGCAGCTACCCGGGCGCCCGGCGGTACGGCGTGCTCGCGTCCACCCAGGGCATCGCCGCGGTGGCGCGGCTGCTCGGCGTGTGGCCGGGCTGGGGCTTCGGCGGGCGCCAGGCGCGCGGGGTGATCCGGGACTGGGCGCACACGGCCCGCACCGGGCGGTTCCCCGCGCTGGACGGCGTGGACACCGAGGCGGCGCTGCGCGCGTTGCGCCTGCCGGTCCTGGCGGTCAGCGTCGACGACGACCAGTACACCCCGCACGCCACGCTGGACCACCTGTGCGGCAAGCTGCCCGCGGCCGCCGTCGTCCGCGAGCGGTACACGACCGCGCAGGCCGGCGCCCCGCTGGACCACTTCACCTGGGTACGCGCCGGCGGGCCGCTGGCCGCCCGGGTGGCCGCCTTCGCGGCCGGCCTCCCCCGCCGGGCCTGACCCGCCGCCGTTCCCGGGCGCTCGACAGGCGCGTCGCGGTGGCCGGACCCGGCGGGCGGGTGCCCGCCCGCCGGCCGCCGGCACTCACTGCTCCGGTTCGAGGGGCACCATCTCGCCGTCGCGCTCGACCCGCACCTGGCCCCGCTCCGCCGGCGGCGGCACCTGGGAGGGCTCCCGGTTCGGGTCGTTGCCCGGGTGCATCAGCACCGCGTCGGTCTTGGCGGTCTTCCTCTGGTTCTCGTCCGGCTGGGACACGCCCGTCTCCTCCCGCTCGTCGTCACCGGTGGCCTACCCACGCGGCCACGGTCGACTCCTGTCCGACCCCCCTAACACGGACGAGAAGGGCTCCGACACCAGGAGTACTCGCGCGCGCGGCGGGTATGCGGCACCGCCCGTACGGTGGAAGGGGATCAGATGTCCGAAACGCACACGGCACTGCGTTCAATGCACGACCTGGGGCTGGCGGCCTGGTTCGGCGGCTCGCTGATGGGGGCACTGGGCGTCAACAGCGCGGCGGCCAAGGTCAACGACCCGGGCCAGCGGCTTCCGGTCGCCTCGGCGGGGTGGGCCCGGTGGACCCCGGTCAACGCCGCCGCGATCGGCGCCCACCTGGCGGGCGCGGTCGGCGAGCTGGCCACGGAGAGCCCGCGGATGTTCGCCCAGCGCGGGGTGGGGCGGGTCAGCGCGCTGAAGACGGGCCTGACGCTCGGCGCGCTCGCGGTCACCGGGTACAGCCGGCTGCTCGGGATGCGGCTGCAGAGGGCGGGCGGCCCGCCGGTCGAGGGGACGACGGAACCGAACTCGCACACCCCGGCGAACGTCGCCTCCTGCCAGCGGCAGATGAAGCTGCTCCAGTGGGCCGTCCCGGCGCTCACCGGCGCGCTCGTGGTGGTGAGCGCGTACATGGGCGAGCAGCAGAAGCCCGGCCAGGTCTTCCGGGGGATGCTGGCCCGCGCGGGCATGCTGGGCGGCGCGCCGAAGGCGATGGGCAAGATGGCGGCGATCGGCATGGCCGGGCGCCGCATGGCCGGGGGCAACGGCAAGATGACCGCGACCGGCATGGGGAAGCGCCGCATGGCCATGTCCGGCCGCTGACCGCCCCGCCGCGCATGCCCCACAGTCGGGGCATGCGCGGCGCGGGGACGGGCAACCAGCACCGGTACGCCACACCCGAGCCGACCAGCGAGGTGGCCATGACGAGCAGGGACGGATCGACGAGCGGCGGGAGCACGCGCGGGCCCCAGTCCCCCGGCCCGTACGGCACCAGCGGAGACGACTTCGACGCCGGCCCGCCGTGGGGCGCCGGCGAGGACTCGCCGATGAACGAGGGCAGCGAGCAGACCGCCGTGGCGCCGGGCGGACGGGGCGACCAGCGGGCCGGCGAGCCGTCCGCGCCGACCCCACCGGCGGGGCGGCACGGCTTCGGCACGGTCGAGCCGTCGCGGGTCCCGGAGGCCGGCCCCGGGGCGCCGCCCGACCCCGCGCCGTCCCGGCGGACCTTCCCGACCGAGGACGCCGACGGCGACCTGCCCGACAACGCCCTGGAGGAGGCGACCCGCATGCGGCCCGAGGGCGTCAGCCGCGACGGTTCGACGGACCGGTGACGCCTCGGCGGGCGTTTGCCGACCGGCGAGCGGGGCACCAGGGCGTCATGCCCGATCACCGTCGGCTCCTCCTCGACGGCACCCTGCCGCTGGCACTACGGGGGTACGCCTGGCTGCCGGACCGGCTGCGCCGGTCCGGCGGCGACGTGCTGGTCACCCGGCTGTTCGGCCTGCGGACCGTCGCGTTGCGCGGCCCGGAGGCGGCCCGCTTCTTCTACGACGAGCGGCACGTCCGCCGGCACGGGGCCATCCCCGAGCCGGTGCGCGCCACCCTGTTCGGGCACGGCGCGGTGCACACCCTCGACGGCGAGGCGCACCGCGTCCGCAAGGCGTTGTTCACCGGCCTGCTCATGGCCGGGGACGTCGCGGGGCTGGTGGACCGGGCCGGCGCGGCCTGGGCGGAGGCGGCACGCCACTGGGCCGGCCGGCCCCGGGTGGTGCTGTTCGACGCCACGGCCGAGGTGCTGACCCGGGCGGTGTGCGACTGGGCCGGCGTGCCGCTGGCGGCCGGCGAGGTGCCCGGCCTCGCGGCGGACCTGGTGGCGATGGTGGACGGCTTCGCCACCGCGGGCCCCCGGCACTGGCGCGCCCGCCCGGCGCGCTGGCGCCGGGAGGCGTGGCTCACCGGGCTGGTGGACGCGGTACGCGCCGGCACGGTGCGGGTGCCCGACGGCTCGGCCGTGACGGCCGTGGCCCGACACCGGGACGCCGACGGCCGGCCGCTGGACGCCCGAAGCGCCGCCGTGGAGTTGCTCAACATACTGCGGCCGGCCGTGGCGGTCAGCTGGTTCGTCGCCTTCGCCGCGCACGCCCTGCACCGCTGGCCGGCGCACCGGGAGCGGCTGCGCGCCGG
Organism: Micromonospora sp. B11E3; assembly: GCF_039871625.1. Lineage (NCBI taxonomy): Bacteria > Bacillati > Actinomycetota > Actinomycetes > Micromonosporales > Micromonosporaceae > Micromonospora > Micromonospora sp. B11E3. Next base: position 122,263 of record NZ_JBDPMC010000007.1, read on the forward strand.
CGATCCGGCGTTCGCGGAGGCGTTCGCCCACGAGGTGCGGCGGTTCTACCCGTTCGCCCCGTTCGTCGGCGGGAAGGCCGTGGGCGACCTCGAATTCCGGGGCGTGCGCATCCCGGCCGGCGCGCTGGTGCTGCTCGACCTGTACGGGCAGAATCACGACCCCCGGCTCTGGCCGGACCCGTACCGGTTCGACCCGGGCCGCTTCGTCGGCCGGGAGATCGGCGAGTTCGAGCTGGTGGCGCAGGGCGGCGGCGATCCCCGCACCGGGCACCGGTGCCCCGGCGAGAAGATCACCGTGGCCCTGCTGCGCGAGCTGTCCGTCCGGCTGGCCCGCCTGGATCACCGGCTGCCGGGGCAGGACCTGACGATTCCCCTGCACCGCATCCCCACCCGCCCGGCCAGCGGCGTCGTCGTCGAGGTCGGCCGCCCGGCCTGACGGATACCGGCGCCCGCGAGCCGGATCAGGGGTGGCCGGCCGGCCCCGCCGCCGCGCCGACCGGGGCGCCCCGCTCGGCGAGGATGCCGGCGAGGCGGGAGGCGTCCCGCTGGGCCTGGTCGCCGCAGCAGTTGTTGAACAGCACGTGCAGCTCGGCGGACCGCTCGGCCAACTCGACGAGCAGCTGCGCCCAGTTCCGCAGCTCGCGCTCGCCGTAGGCGTACCGGAACCGGTCCTGCTTGTCACCGCTCTCCCACGCGTCGCTGTGGCCGTGGAACCGGACCACGGCGAGCTCGGCGGTGGCGACCGGGATCGGCGGTACCGACGACGCGAACCCCTGCGGCATGTCGACGCACACGAAGGAGAGGTCGTGCTCGCGCAGGAGCGCCAGCGTGCGCAGGGCGGCGTCGTCGGCGAACCAGGAGCCGTGCCGCAGTTCCACGGCCACCCGCCAGGGCCGCAGCCGCTGCGCCAGCTCGACGATGCGTCGCTCGGCGGCGGCGCCGCGCGCCAGCCACGGGGGGAACTGCAGCAGCACCGCGCCGAGCCGGTCGGCCGCCGCGATCGGCTCCAGCGCCGCCCGGAACCGGCGCCACAGCTCGTCGTACGCCCCGGCGGGCAGGTCCCGCCACCGGATCCGGGCGGGGCCGGCGGCCGGCCGCAGATCCTTCGGCAGCGCGGTGACCGGGGTGGGGTGGCCGGTGAAGAGGCTGAACGCCTTGACGTCGAAGGTGAACCCGGGCGGGGTGGCGTCGACCCACCCGGCGGTCGTCTCCGGCGCGGGCACCGCGTAGTACGAGGTGTCCACCTCGACCAGTCCGAACCGCTGGGCGTAGTAGCCGAGCCGGCCGGCGGGGGTGTTGACCGCCCGGGGATACCAGCCGGAGGAGAGCAGCATCCGGTCGGCCCAGGACGCCGTGCCCATCCGAATTCCACCCATGTAGTTCAGTGGACCGCGCCCCGGCCGGATCGGCAACCCGAGCGCCCGCCCGCCGGGCCGCGGGTGTCCCCTTCTCCGCCTGCACCGAGCTGGGCGGATCCGATGTGACGTCCCGGCGGACGGCGGCGCTGAGGGACACGAGATGAGTTCGCAGCGGATGGACCAAGAGACCCTCGAGCGCCTGCTGGGTGGTCGCGCCGCCGGTTCCCGGGACGGCGCCGACCCGCTCGTGCGGCTACTGGCCGCCCTCCGCGCCGCCGCCCGCCCCGAGGAACTGCGCGGCGAGCGCGCCGCCCTGGACGCGTACCGGGTGGCCCGCGCGGCGCCGCCCGCGCCGGTGACCGCCCTCGACGGCCGGCGTACGCTCCTCGCCGGCCTGGTCAGCGGGAAGGCCGCCCTCGCCGCGCTGGCCCTCGCGGCGACCGGCGGGGTCGCGCTCGCCGCCGCGCACGCGGTGGCGCCCGGGCCGGACGGGCCCGCCGTCGGCCCCGGGAGTTCGCCCCCCGCCACGGGCCGTCCCTCGGCGTCCGGCGGGCCGAGCCCGCACCCCGCCGGGTCCCCGGCCGGCACCCGCGTCCCCGCCGCGCCGCTCGTGCGGTTGTGCCGACAGTTGCGTGCCAATGCCCCCAAGGACCCGGGCCGGGTGCTGGCCGAGCCGCGCTACGCCGAACTGGTGGCCGCCGCCGGCGCCCCGGACAGGGTGGCGGCCTGGTGCGCCGAAACGCTGGACGCGGCGGCCGGTTCGGAGCCGACCGGCCCAGCCGGCGACCGCGATCGACCCGACGAGAACGGTCGACCGGACGGGCGGCCCTCCCGGACCCCGACCCTGCCGGCCACCCCGGCGGCGCCGGTGCCACCGTCCCGGCCGGTCGCCCCCACCGGCCCGGGGCTGCCGCCCGTCGGCTGAAGCCCCGCCTTCCCGCCTCAGCTCCGCCGGACGCGACGACCCCGGGCGGTGAGGGCACGATCCCCACCGGGTAGTCGGTCAGGTCGCGGTCGTACCCGGCGATCACCTCCGGCACCGGGCTGCCCATCGCCTCCACCACGTCGAAGGTGCCGGCGGCTATCCGCGCCGCCGCCTCGGCGTGGCCGTAGTGGCGCAGCCCGGCCGCGATGATGGCGTTGTCCGACGGCCAGACCGCGCCCCGCAGCATGCCCGGGAACGGGGTGAGCCGGACTCACCCGGTCGGGGTGAGATCCGGGTACGCGGGCGGAGCCGACTCAGCCGGCCCCGAGCAGTCCACGGACGTACCCGGCCTGGCCGACGTGCTGCAGGTCGTCCTCGGCCACGCTGACCAGGCGGACCCCGAGCGTCACCGGCGGATCCCACGCCTCGTCGACGACCCGGTCCAGATCCGCCGGCCGCAGTCCGGCCAGGAACGTCCGGGTCCGCTCCGCGACCGCGTCGAAGTAGCCGACCAGCGCGGCGGCGCTCTCCGGCCGGACGGCCGCCGCCCGCTGCGGGGTGTGCCCGTAGCCGGTGTCGTCCGGGTCGGCGGGCAGCCCGAAGCGGCCCGCCCAGTTCCCGGTGACCCAGACCTGCTCGGCGCCCAGCAGGTCGGCGACGTGGTGGTCCTGGATCCGGGTCAGGTGCCACACCAGCCAGCCCACCGGGTTCGCCCCCGGCAGCGGCGGTCGGCGCAGCTGCTCGGGCGAGAGCCCGTCGACGGCCGCCCGCACCAGCCCGGGCAGCCGACCGTAGGTCTCGGTCAGCACGTCGTTCACGTCCACGGCGGTCCTCCCCGGCGTCGGCCTTCCCCGCGCAGTACCGCAGCGCCGGCCGGGCAAACCTCGGGCCCTAGGGTGATCGACGTGGTCGCGGCACTGGAGCTGTATCTGGACACCGACGCCACCCGGCGGATCCGGGTGCTGTGGGACGCGTTGGAGTCCGAGGGGGTGCAGAGCATGCGTTCCCTGCTGGAGCAGCGACACCGGCCGCACGTCTCCCTCGCGGTCGCCCCGCGCCTGGACCCGGACCGGGTCGCCGCCGCGCTGGAGGGCACGGTGGTGGCCGCCCCGCTGCGGCTGTCGTTCCAGCACGCCGGGCAGTTCGTGGGCCGGGTGCTGTGGCTCGGGCCGGCCCCCACGGCCGAACTGCTGGCCCACCAGGCCCTCGTACACGACCGGCTGGCCCGGGCGGGCATCGGGCTGGTGGAGCACTACCAGCCCGGACGCTGGGTGCCGCACTGCACGCTGTCGATGCGGGTGCCCAACGCGCTGATGGCCGCCGCGGTGCGGCGCTGCCTGGAGATGCTGCCGCTGGAGGCCACGGTGGTGGGCGCGGCCGTCACCGACCACGCGCGGGGCATCTGCCGTCCCCTGCCCTAGTCGCGACCGTCAGCCCCGGTGGGCGGCGAAGTCGACCAGGAAGGTGGGGTACTCCGGCTGCGGGCAGGGATCGCCCCGGTGGCCCAGCCGCTCGTAGAACGGCGCCGCCCGCTCCCGGTGCGCCTGCCACTCCACCGGCCAGCCCGTCGACGTCCTCGGCGCCGAGCAGCATCCAACGCGGGTCGGCGAGGAGGGCGGCGTACCGGTCGCGGTGGGACTCGGCGGGCTCGGCGTTCACCCCCATGTCGCGCAGCATCGGCCACACCCGCGGCCAGTCGGCGAGCGTCAGCGGTCGTACCGTGATCGTCACGGGCCGGCAGTCTGCCATCATCGTTGCGATGTCCGCCAACCCGACCGCGCCGACCGCCGGCCCGCCGACCGCGGCCGGCGCCCCCGCCCGGGGCGCCGTGCTGGAGGCGGTGCTGGAACGCGTCACGTACATCAACGAGGAGACCGGGTACACCATCGCCCGGGTGGCCACCGACCGGTCCGGCGACGACCTGCTCACCGTGGTCGGCCCGCTGCCCGGTGCGCAGCCGGGCGAGCGGCTGCGGCTGGTCGGCCGGTGGGGGTCGCACCCGAGGTACGGCCGGCAGTTCGAGGTGCACAGCTGCACCACGGTGCTGCCCGCCACCGTCCAGGGCATCGAGCGCTACCTGGGCTCCGGCCTGATCAAGGGGATCGGCCCGAAGATGGCCGCCCGCATCGTGGCCGCCTTCGGCGTCGACACGCTCCGGGTGATCGAGGAGGAGCCCGGGCGGCTGGTCGAGGTGCACGGTCTCGGGAAGAAGCGCACGGCGGCGATCGGCGCGGCCTGGCAGGAGCAGAAGGCCATCAAGGAGGTGATGGTCTTCCTCCAGGGCGTCGGCGTCTCGACGTCGCACGCGGTACGCATCTTCAAGCAGTACGGCGACTCCTCGGTCACCGTGGTGCGCGAGGACCCGTACCGGCTGGCCGCCGACGTGTGGGGCATCGGGTTCCGGACGGCCGACGGCATCGCCCGGGCCGTCGGCATCCCGCACGACAGCCCGCAGCGGGTGCGCGCCGGCATCCGGTACACGCTCTCCGAGGCCGCCGACGCCGGGCACTGCTACCTGCCCGAGCCGAACCTGGTCGCCGACGCGGCGACGATCCTGGAGGTGCCGGCGGAGCTGGTGGCCGCCGGCCTGGCCGAGCTGGTGGCGACCGAGGAGGGGGTCGTCCGCGAGGCGGTGCCCAACCCGAGCAGCGAGGGCGGGGTCATCCCGGCGGTGTACCTGGTCCCCTTCCACCGGGCCGAGTCGGCGCTCGCCGCGAGCCTGCTGCGGCTGCTGCGGGACCCGGTCGACCGGATGCCGGCGTTCGCCGGCGTGGACTGGGGGCGCGCCCTGGCCTGGCTGAAGGCCCGCACCGGCGCGGAGCTGGCAGCGGAGCAGGAGCAGGCGGTACGGCTGGCGCTGACCTCCCGGGTGGCGGTGCTGACCGGCGGCCCGGGCTGCGGCAAGTCGTTCACCGTCCGGTCGGTCGTCGAACTGGCCGCGGCGAAGAAGGCGAAGATCGTGCTGGCCGCGCCGACCGGCCGTGCCGCCAAGCGGCTGACGGAGCTGACCGGGCACCCCGCGACGACCGTGCACCGGCTGCTCCAGCTGCGCCCGGGTGGGGACGCCACCTTCGACCGGGACAACCCGGTCGACGCCGACCTGGTGGTGGTCGACGAGGCGTCCATGCTGGACCTGATCCTCGCCAACAAGCTGGTCAAGGCGGTGCCGCCCGGGGCGCACCTGCTGCTGGTCGGCGACGTCGACCAGCTGCCGTCGGTGGGTGCCGGGGAGGTGCTGCGCGACGTCCTCGCGGCCGACGGCGTGCCCCGCATCCGGCTGACCCGGATCTTCCGGCAGGCGCAGGAGTCGGGCGTGGTGGTCAACGCGCACCGGATCAACGCCGGGCAGGCCCCGCTGTTCGGCGAGCACCCGGACTTCTTCCTCTTCCCCAGCGACGACCCCGAGGTCACCGCGGAGCAGGTGGTGGACATCGTGGCCCGGCGGATCCCCCGCCGGTTCGGCCTGCGTCCCCGCGACGTGCAGGTGCTCACCCCGATGCTGCGCGGCCCGGCCGGCGCGGCGAACCTGAACACCCTGCTCCAGCAGGCGATCGCCCCGCAGCGCGAGGGCACGCCGGAGCGGCGGCACGGCGCACGCGTCTTCCGGGTCGGCGACAAGGTGATCCAGGTCCGCAACAACTACGACAAGGGCGCGGCCGGGGTGTTCAACGGCACGGTCGGCGTGGTCACCGCCCTCGACCTCGACGAGCAGACCCTCGTGGTCCGCACCGACGAGGACGAGGACATCAGCTACGAGTTCCACGAGCTGGACGAGTTGCAGCACGCGTACGCCATCACCGTGCACCGCTCGCAGGGCAGCGAGTACCCGGCGGTGGTGGTTCCGGTGACCATGAGCGCGTACACGATGCTGCAGCGGAACCTGCTCTACACGGCGGTCACCCGGGCCCGGCGCCTGGTCGTGCTGGCCGGCTCGCGCAAGGCCCTGGCCATCGCGGTCCGTACGGCGGGCACGGGCCGCCGGCACACCGCGCTGACCCACCGGCTCACCCCCGACCGACGCTGAGCCGGCTGCCCGGCTACGGTCGGGGCGTCCGGGATTCGCCCGGGCAGGTGGAGAGGTGCGCCGACCATGCCGCTGCTGACCTGGCTGTCCGAGTCCGCCGACGAGCGCCCCGAGGCGATCCGGGTGGACGACCGCGCGGTGTCCTGGGTGGAGCTGCGGCGACTCGCCACGGCCGTGGCCGACGACCTGCGCGGCGTGGACCGGGTGGCGGTCGAGGCCACGGCGAGCCTGGAGACGGTCGTCGGCGTCGTCGGGGCACTGCTGGCCGGTGCGGCGGTGGTGCCGGTGCCGCCGGACGCCGGGCCGATGGAGCGGGACCACATCCTGCGCGACTCCGCCGCCGCCGCGCTGCTCGTCCCGGCCGGCGGGCACCGTGGCGCCGACGCCGCCGGCCCGCCGCGGTTCCCCGTCGCCCTGAATCGCCGCTCGGACACCGTCCACCCCGAGCCGGACCCGGACCGCACGGCCCTGATCCTGTACACCAGCGGCACCACCGGGGCACCGAAGGGCGCGGTGCTCTCGCGGGCGGCGGTCGCCGCCTGCCTGGACGGGCTCGCCGACGCCTGGGCCTGGACGCCCCACGACCTGCTGGTACACGGCCTGCCGCTGTTCCACGTGCACGGCCTGGTGCTCGGCGTCCTCGGGCCGCTGCGCCTGGGCAGCCGGCTGCACCACGTCGGGCGGCCGCGTCCCGAGCGGTACGCCGCCGCCGGAGGCTCGGTCCACTTCGGCGTCCCCACGGTCTGGTCGCGGATCGCCGCCGACCCCGGCTCGGCCCGCGCCCTGCGCTCGGCGCGGCTGCTCGTCTCGGGCAGCGCCGCCCTGCCGGCGGCGGTCTTCGCCGACCTCGCCGCGCTGACCGGTCACCGGATCGTGGAGCGGTACGGGATGACGGAAACCCTGATCACGGTGAGCGCCCGGGCGGACTCGCCGCGCCGGCCGGGCACCGTCGGGGTGCCGCTGCCCGGCGTACGGACCCGGCTGGTCGACGAGCACGGCATGCCGGTGCCCGCCGACGGGACGGCGATGGGCGAGCTCCAGGTGTGCGGGCCGACCCTCTTCGACGGGTACCTGAACCGCCCGGACGCCGACGCGGCGACCCGCACCGCCGACGGCTGGTTCCGCACCGGGGATGTCGCCACGGTCGAGCCGGACGGCTGGCACCGGATCGTCGGCCGGGCCGCCACCGACCTGATCAAGAGCGGCGGCTACCGGATCGGGGCCGGCGAGGTGGAGGACGCCCTGCTGGCGCACCCCGGCGTACGCGAGGCGGCCGTGGTCGGCACCCCGCACGCCGACCTCGGCCAGCAGGTCACCGCGTACGTGGTGGCCGACGGGGTGGACGGGCCGGAGCTGATCGACTTCGTGGCCCGGCAGTTGTCGGCGCACAAGCGGCCCCGCCAGGTACGGCTGGTCGACGCGCTGCCGCGCAACGCGATGGGCAAGGTGCAGAAGTCGCGGCTGGTCGCCGACTGACCGGGGTGCCCAGCTCAGCCGGCGACCGCGGGAATGGCGATGGCGGTGAGGACCAGGCCGCCGTCGACCAGGAAGCGGCCCGGGAAGGCGGTGACCGGCACGCCGCCGAGGACGGGACCCGGCACCAGCAGGCGGGCGACGAACGTCCCGGCCGGGTCGACGGTGATGTCCGCCTCGGAGAAGTCCAGCCACCGCCGGGTCAGCGGGAACCACGCCTTGTAGACGGACTCCTTCGCGCTGAACAGCAGGCGGTCCCAGCACACGCCGGGGTGGGTCGCGGCCAGCGCGGCGCCGCGGGTCTGCTCGGAGGGCAGCGCGATCGCCTCCAGCACCCCCTCCGGCAGCGGCGCGTGCGGCTCGGCGTCCACACCGAGGGTGGCGAACGCCGACACGCGGCCGAGGACGGCACCCCGGTAGCCGTCGCAGTGCGTCATGCTGCCCACGATCCCGGCCGGCCAGACCGGGGCGCCGCGCGTACCGGTGAGGATCGGCACCGGGGCGACGCCCAGCTCCGCCAGCGCCCGGCGGGCGCAGTGCCGCACGGTCGTGAACTCCCGGCGTCGCTTCTCCACCGCCGCCGCGACCAGCGGCTCCTCCTCGGGATGCGGCGTCAGGCCGGCGGGGTCGGTGAAGGACTCGGCCACCGCCACGGCGGGAGGCAGGATCTGCTCGATCACATCCGCCGATGCTAAAGCGCCGCACGGACGCGCGTCGCCCCGCCGTCCGACGGGGGCTGCGCCGGTGGAGGTAGTGTACGGGGTCGGAGCGGCGGAGTGGTCCGACGGATGCGGGAACAAAATGCTGACTGGCAGGGTAGTGCGGTTCGACGAAATGCGGGGTTACGGCTTCATCACCCCGGACGCGGGCGGCGACGACGTGTTCGTGCACGCGAACACGGTGGACGGTGACAAGTGGGCGATGGCGCCCGGCGTCCCGGTGGAGTACGAGGCGGTGGAGAGCGACCGCGGCCCGAAGGCCCGGACGGTACGGGTGCTCGGCGCGGCCCCGGCGGCCGGCGAGCGGGCGGGGCCGGTCCGGTCCGGCACGGCGGTGGCCGGGCGCGGCCGGGAGCCCGGGCAGGCGGGCGGGGCCGACGACGAGGAGGGCCTCTGCGACGTGCTCTCCGAGCGCGCCCTCAGCGCCGAGACCACGGAGGCGCTGCTGAGCGGCGTACCGGACCTGACCGGGGCGCAGATCGTGGCGGTGCGCGCCCGGGTGTTGGCGCTGGCCCGGCGGCACGGCTGGGTGGAGGGCTGACGGCCCGACTCACCTTGCCGGGGTACCGTCGGGTTGAAGCGCTGTGGAGCTGCCCCGTTCGTGCTATCGCCGCCGCAGCGGCCCGGCCGTGGTGCTGCTGGACGGTGCCGGCATCCCGGGCACCGAGTCGATCTGCGCCCACGGTGTCACCTGGTACACGCACCGTCTCGGGGGCGCGCTGCTCGGCCGGCTGTCGCGGGACGACGGGCGGGACCTCGGGGCGATCCTCGCCGCCACGATCGGCGAGGTGGCCGCCATGCACCGCGGCACCTGCGACGTCGGGCACCCCAGCAGCCCGCAGGCGACCGTGGCGATGGTCCGCGCCCGCCGGGGCCGCCTGGACTACCTCCTGCTCGCGGACTCCTTCCTCGTCCTCGACCAGCCCGACGGCGGCCCGCAGGTCCTCACCGACGAGCGGGAGGCCAACGCCAGACGTGCCTGCTCAGCGCCCCTGGCCGGCGTTGCCGAGGGGACGCCGGAGTACGACTGGCCCGGCGTACTGGACCTGCTCGACGCCGACGGGCCGATCGACGTCATCCGCCGCGTCCGGCGGGCCGAAGCCCGCGCCGCCGGAGGCCCCGACGCTCGGGTCCCGGACGACGCCACGGTCGCGCACTGCGCCCACCTGCCGCGCTCCGAGGTCGGCGAACCGCGACAGCCGGCAGCCACGTAGCCGCTGATGCCCGCTGACGCTCCCGGTCGTCCAGCACGGCGACCATCGCCGACAACGGCCCCCGGATCACATACTGCTCGAACCGGACGCCATCCGGCAGCTCCATCTCGGCGATGCTCAGCCGGTCCCACCGGCTGCATTTCGCCCCCTGGACGGCCGAGAGTTTCTCTTGATGCCTCGGATACCGATGCCAAGGAGCCCTCCACCGACGGGGCACAGCGGAAGGGCCCACAACAGCCTACCGGTCTCGACAAGGTCGAGGGTCACGACCAGCCCAGCGACGCCCATCAGCGCGCCAACGATCGCAGCGAGAAGGTATACGAGTCGTCGCCCATTCATGCCAGCCAGTAGAGCAGGGGCATCAAAGCCCGTGAACCCGGCGACGGGCAGCGGCCAGGGCAGTCGCTCGCAGGTCCCATGCAGGTCACGGCAAGGAGTAGCAGCCGAGTGAGCTTCCACATGCACCTGCGGGCCACAGCCTCCGACGAGGTCCCGGAGAGTCCATCTGCAAGGCATTCGGCCCGGTCCACGAGGACGAGGACGCGGCCAGGAACGACTTTCTCGGCTACCACAACGGCCTGAGCACCTTCTACGGGCGGGCAGCGCAAGCGGAAGACGCCGTGATCAAGGCGTTCTGGTACCGAGCGCGTCGTCCTCGTGACCTCCCCGCAGCCATCCCAGGAAACGCCGGTGCAGGGTGCCGGCCGGCGCCCACGTCAGGTCCTCGGCGGCGCGAGCGAACTGCGCCCCCATGTACAACGCAAGGGACATCGGCGCGTCCGCGAACTCCACCCGCAACTCCTGACGGCGGGTCCGACAGGGCCAGGGCGCGCCGCAGCCGCCGCAGCTCCAGATCGGCAGTACCGGCCCGTGCGCGGTCACGCCCGCACCCCCAGGAACCGCGCCATTATCGTCCGCGCCTGCCGGCTGGTCGCCCACTCCACCTGCCAGCATGGGTACGGCACCAGCAGCGCCCACCACGCCCGACAGCCGACGCACATCCCGTCGACCCCACGCAGGTGTACGGCGAGGATCACCCGCTCCTGCTCGTCGCTCACCGGCTCTCCCCCGCCGGCCAGTGGCCACGGTTGATCGGGATCCGGTGCCGGGCACGACAGGGCAACTCGGCGCCGCAGCGGCAGACCCGACGCCACCTCCGCCAGCACCACACCGGCCGATGCCGCCGGGCGAAGGTCAGGGCGGCGGCGAGCAGGTACTCCTCGTACGAGACGCGCCCGGACACGGCCGGTCACCGGGCCAACGCGTCGTACAGGGCCTCGGCCCGCACCGCCACCTTGACGCACCAGTCCCGGGCGCAGGCGACCGACGGCCACCGGCACTCCAGGTTGTGGCCGCGTACCCAGATCCAGCCGGCCATGCCCTCCGGGCTGCCGCCGACGCGGACGGTCCGAACGTCCAGTTGGGTCACGCCGACCACGTTCCCGTCGGTGGCCCACTCGCCGGCCGGCAACGACAGCTTCGTGTCCGGCGGCACGGCCGGAAGCGCGCTCACCGGCCCGGCCCCGGGCGGACCATCCCGGTCCGGGTGCCCGTCACGGTGTCCGACCCGGCTCACCGCTCGACCCTCGTGCGGTATCCGCTGAGCTGGCCCAGGGTCATCGGCACATTCGGGATCATCTGCGTCGGCTCGCAGTACCAGCGGTTGTCCCGCAACCGCTGCGCCTGGTCGAGCAGCCGCTGTTGGGCGGCTGCCTGCTCGGCGGCCTGGTGGCGCTGCCCGGCGCCGGGCGGCGGAGGCGGCTCGGACCGCCGCAGCAGCCACCGCACAATGCCGCGCAGCTCGGACCAGATCGCCACCAGATCGCCCCCTCGTTGAGTCGTGAAGGCGCGGCGGAGTCTCCTCAATCCCTATCGGATGTCAGGCCGCAAAGACCCCGCCGCCACCAGTGACCTGAACGCTACGAGCGGTCACCGGCGTCGGCGGGGAGAGTTTGTACCAGAGGGAGGGCTACCCCATCACCCCGATCGCAAGGGCCAGTTCCCGGGCATCCTCCCCGACCGTGCCCGGCCGGTTCGACAGCTCAAGGGCGACTGTGCGGGCGTACGGGTGGTGCCGCACGGTGTCAACGCTCTCCCGCAGCGCTCGGCCAAGCAGGTGCATCGCCGCGACCTCGCCTCGGTCCAGCATGTGTGCCCGGGAAGCCTCGATAAGGGCGCCAGCCCGACGGGTCTGCGATGGCAGTGCCCGGTAGTCCGCCGTGTCGGCCCGCCGGACAGCTTCACCCGGTCGACACAGGTCCGTCTCGATGGTGACCGCGTACGCCGCACAGGCAGCCGGCCCGAACATCAGCCACGGGTGCGCGTACCTGCTGCCGAGTCGGCTCGCGGCCTCGTCGGCGGCGTCCCACGCACGCCACGCGCGCCCCGCCCGACCGGCCTTGCTGTGCCCCAGGGCGATGCCGAGTTGCGCCTGCCCCCACCGAGCCAACTGCTCACTGCCAGCAGCAGGATCCACCAAGCCGACGGCGTCAACAAGCATCTGCTCGGCGGCGTCGACCTGGTTCGCGCCACGGTAGACGTGGGCGTAGTACCAGGCGGCTACCGCAATCGCAGATGGGTCGTCGGCATCCTGAGCGGCGAGCATCGCCCGGTCGGCGGCGAGCCACACCAACTCCGGGTGCGGCTGGTGGGCGACGTACAACTGCGCAAGGTGGTAGACGCGCGCCAACTCGACCAGCGCCTGCCGCCGAGCCAGGCCGTCCAGCCTGCGGACGCTGCGTTGCGCATCCGCCAGCAGCCCGGGAAGCACGGCGGCGACGGCCGTACGCTCGGCGGTGGACCGATGCCACAGCGCCCACGCCTGGTCAACCAGGCCGCGCAGGGCGTCGACGGGTGTCGGATCGCCGGCGGGAACGATGGTGCGCTGCATGGCGGCGGCGACGTTGTCGATGTCGGCGTGGCCGGCGCGGGTCACGGATGCCACCGGCAGGGACTGGTCGCCGGTCAGGTCCGCCAGGTCGGATATGTCGAGCACCTCGGCCAGGCGGAGCAGCATGGGCAGGCGCGGCGGAAGGAGGCGGCCGTTCTCCAGGGCCTTGACCCATTCGGCGCTGCGGCCGACCAGTCCACCGAGGACGGGGCGGGTCTTTCCTGCACGTTCGCGATGGGCGCGGAGGCGCGCACCGAATGTCTTGGGGTCGGTCATCGTCGTCTCCCAGGTAGCGGTCTGGGCGGCGGGCCGCCGGCCGCTACTCCGACGGGCCGCCACAGTCGACGGTACTCCGGGTGGCAGCCTCATCACACCCCGCCGCAGCCGGGTTCCGGAGAGGTCGGGCGGACCACCGATCGCGCGCCACCAGCCCGACGCAATCGGCGTCCAGGCTGGCTCAGGTTAATTAAGGACAGCCGGACGGGAGCGAGCCGCCAACCTACGGTCCGTGCCGCTGACGCCTACAGTTCTCCGCGCGCCCTGGCGCGCGACCAGCTCCAGCACCGCAATGACCGTGCCGGCCCCGACAATCTCACCGGCCGTCACCAGGGCCCGGGCCTCGGTCAGCGGAATCCATGCGACCCGTTCTGCCTCGTTCATGTCGACCGGGGTACCCGTGTAGTCCGCGTGCCGGGCGAGGAAGACCAGGTTCTGCGCGTCCGCCGTGGCAACCCACGGCTGGAACGACATCAGCGGCTCCACCGCACACGGCCGCCAGCCGGTCTCCTCCTCAACCTCCCGCACCGCACACACCGCCGGCTCCTCGTCGGCGTCAACGTATCCACCCGGCAGTTCCCACACCCAACGGTCGAACACGAACCGGTGCCGCCGCATCAACAGCAGACGCTCCCGGTCGCCCAGTTCTCCTCCAGGATCCTGCCGCCGTGGTGCCGCAAGTCGCCGAAGATCTCTGAGGTGCTGCCGCTGCTCTACTTGCACGGCCTGTCGTCCGGGGACTTCGTTCCGGCGCTGGAGCAGTTCCTCGGCGGCGCGGCGGGGCTGTCCGCGGCGACCGTGACGCGGCTGACGAAGCAGTGGCAGGACGACCACGCCGCATTCCAGGAGGCGGGACCTGTCGGAGTGCGACTACGTGTACGTGTGGGCCGACGGCGTGCACCCCAAGGTCCGGCTCGGGCAGGCGCACTCGTGCGTGCTGGTCCTGCTCGGCGTCCGGATGGACGGCACCAAGGAGCTGATCGCGCTTGCCGAGGGCCTGCGCGAGTCCACCGAGTCATGGGCCGACCTGCTGCGCGACTGCCGCCGTCGCGGCATGCGCGCCCCCGAGCTGGTCGTCGGGGACGGCGCGATGGGACTGTGGAAGGCGCTGGCCGAGGTGTTCCCGGCTGCCCGGCATCAGCGATGCTGGGTTCACAAGGCCCGCAACGTCACGAACTGCCTTCCAAAGTCCGCTCAACCAGGTGCGACGAAGGCGATGCAGGAAATCTACAACGCCGAGGACCGCGCGCACGCCGAGAAGGCGATCGAGGCGTTCGAGAAGACCTACGGCACCAAGTGGCCCAAGGCCGTCGCAAAGATCACCGACGACGCCGAGGAGCTGTTGGCGTTCTACGACTTCCCGGCCGAGCACTGGATCCACCTGCGGACCACGAATCCGATCGAGTCCACGTTCTCCACGGTCAAGCTCCGTACCAAGGTCACCCGCGGCGCCGGCAGCCCAGCCGCCGCCCTCGCGATGGTGTTCAAGCTGGTCGAGTCCGCCCAGGCCCGCTGGCGGGCGATCACCGGAGCCCACCTTGTGCCACTGGTCCGCGCGGGCGCCCGCTTCGAGAACGGGGTCCTCGTCGAGCGAGCGGAGGACGCAGCCGCCTAAAAAGCCGCGATTGGATCAGTGGCACGTTCGCGGCGGGCCAGGGTGCGCATTACCGGAAGGAAGTTGTGACGGGCCACAGCAATGCGGGTGAGGCAGGCAATGACCGCGTCGGTGGCCTTGGCAGGCACCGACGGCGTGGGCACCTCCAGGCTGACGGCCAGGTCGTCGAGGTGGACAACGAGTTCCACGAGCCGGGTGAGCAGACACTGGTCGAGCGGAAGTACGCGGCCGAACACGCCGACAGGCCGGTCGAGCGGCATGGTCGGCAGCTGTGCTGCGAGCCGGGCGCGAGCGGCGTCAAACTCCTCGGTCAGGGCGGCAGGCCCACCGGCCGCCTCCTGCTCGCCCACCTCGCGGATCCGGCGTGGCACCGCATCCTCCAGATGCGGCGCCGGACCGGCGCCAGACAGGAAATAGGCGACAGCATCGATGAGCGTCCCGCCCGCCGGTGGCAGCTCGGCCAGCCAACGCTCGACGTTGAAGACCGCTCGGGCAAGATGCCCGGCCAGACCGCTGACCCGGAACTGGGCCAGCGCGCTCGGTTGCTCCCAACGTTCGGCCAGCACCGGCGAACGCAGCAGCCCGGACGCGACCTCGGCCGTGTCGAGAAATGCGGAGATCACACCGGGAGGCTAGCGGCTGGCCTGCCGCAGTGCCATCCGCTGTCCGAGATCGCCACGGCTCCGTCTGGGACGTGCTGCTCCGCCGGACAAGCGCTAATCACGAGTCACATGGTCCACAACTCTTGACAATTACTCCCGATGTCGGCGTGAGGGATCTCATCGCGGCGCGAGCCCAGGAAGCCTTCCGACGAAGTCCCGTGGCTACCGATATACGGCCGGCGATCGTGCTCCGGGGCGTCATACCGAGCTACCTCCGCACTGGCGTGCCCCATGTGTTTGCGGTTTCGTTTACAGCGTTCTTCACCGTCAACAAGGGCATTGACGATAGGCCGCATGGTGAGGCCGCCGTCATGGGTCAGTGTCGACTGGATACTCGGGCAGCGTCCATCGACGCTGTGAGCCTCCAGGCCATTCACTGGACCCTGAGCGACCCGGATGGCGGCACGGGAAAGGTGCGGGAGGTCCTCGACGAGGCCCTGTAGTCCGTCGCCGGAGAGGTCGCGGCGGGTGAACCAGCCACTTGCGTCGGGCACGCCCCGGGCGCGTACCCAGGCGACGTCGACGTGCCGGATGGGGCCCAGCTCGCCGGCCGCCTCGACCAACGATCGCACGTCGGCCCGGTATCGGGCGGCGCTTCCGGCCAGCAGCACCGCGCGGCCGTCGCGCTCCGCGTCGGTCAGCAGGGTCGCCTCGGCGGAGGTGAGGCAGACCGGCTTTTCCACGCCGCGGCGCAGCAGCCGGGCGGCGAGGGTGGCGTGCAGGTGGTTGGGCACGGTCACCACGACCATGTCGGCCGCACCAGCCGGCAGCGCATCGACGTCGGCGTAAGCGTGCGGCACACCGTGGGCATCGGGTGCGGGCGCGGGCTGCGGGTCTACGACGACAACCTCTCTGCTGCGATGCCCGCCAACGTCGGGCCGGGTTCACTCTTGCCGATCATGGAGTTTTGGTGCCAGAAAAGGCGATTGATGCCCCACTTTGTCAGGCACCAGAGCTCCATGATCGACGCGCAGCAACGCGGCGAACGTCAGCGGACACCGCACTGGTCACAGCGCCTACCTGCGGGATGCGCCAGTCAACTACCTTCGCCCCGGATGGAAATCCACCTGCTCGACGTCCGGGCGCGGGCGAACTGCCGGCACGGGTCGGTGCCGGCCCCGCTGACCCGCTCGGCTCGCCGGGCTACCGGCTCGCCGCCCGCGCCTTGCCACCACCGTCGCCCGACCAGCGGACAGAACAAGAAGGAACGACATGCAGATCCCCCTCCTCGTCCTCAGTCTCATCCTGGCCGCCGTCTTCGCGGCGCTGGCCGTACCCAAAGTGACCGGCCAGTCCCAGATGCGCGAGCGGATGGCCCACCTGGCCGTCTCCGTCGGCCTCACCAAGGCCATCGGAACGCTGGAGGGAGCCGCGGCCATCGGCCTGATCGTCGGCCTGTTCTGGGCGCCCGCCGGGATCGCCGCGGCGGTCGGCCTCACCCTCCAGATGATCGGCGCGACGGTCTACCACCTGCGCGCGAAGGACCCGATGGCCGTGGCGTCGATGCCGCTGGTGTTCGGGCTCGCGTCCGCCGCCCTCGCGGTGCTGCACCTGCTGAACGGCTGAGCGCCCGCGGCGGGTACGCCGACCTGATCACCCGGCACCTGCCCGGCTACGAGGCGCGGGCGGAGCCGACCCGCGCCTCCGTGGACAACATCACCCGGGTCGCCGGCGGCGACATGGAGATCGGGTTCGCCCAGATCGACAACGCGGCGGACGCCGCCGCCGGGCGCGGCGGGTTCGAGGGCCATCCGCAGCCGGTGCGCGCCCTGGCCCGGGTGTACAGCGACTACATCCAGGTGCTCGTGCGCGCCGACGCCGACGTCAGCAGGATGTCCGACCTGCGGGGCATGCGGGTCTCCACCGGCTCCCTGCAGTCGGGCACGGATGTCATCGCCAGCCGGCTGCTCGCCGCGGCGGGCCTGGACCCGGAGAAGGACGTCCGGCGGGCGAGGCTCTCGCTGCCGGACACCACGGCCCGGCTGCGGGCCGGCACCCTGGACGCGATGTTCTTCTCGGGCGGGTTGCCCACGCCGGGCATCGCCGACCTGCTGGCCGCCGCGCCGGGGCGGTTCCGGTTCCTGCCGATCGCCAACCTGGTCGAGGCGCTGGCCGCCGAGTTCGGGCCGGTCTACACGACCGCCGAACTGCCCCGGGAGGCGTACGGGACGCCGGCGGCGGTGCCGACGATCACGGTGGCGAATCTCCTCCTGGTCGACAAGGACATGCCGGACAAACTGGCGTACGACCTGACGGGGCTGCTGTTCGCGTACCAGACCGACCTGGGCGCGGTGCACCCGGCGGGCCGCAACTTCGACCGCGGCAGCGCGGCCAACACGGATCCGGTGCCGCTGCACCCCGGGGCGTCCCGGTTCTACCAGGGCGGATGAGGCCGGCGGGGGCAGCCTGGGCGGGTCGGCCGCCCGGGGCCGACATAGACTGCCGGCATGGAGGCGGAACGCGTGACCAGCCCGCGTTCCGCCCTGCCCGCCGGCCGTGTCGGCCCGCTGGCGCGCGCCGCCGTCGGGACGCGATGAGGACGGGCGCCGTCGCCGGCCACCGGGGCCACTACCACGAGGCTGCCTGCTACGGCTCGGACGAGGAACTACTTGCCATCGCCGTGCCGTTCCTGCTCGGCGGGGTCGCCGCCGGCGAGCCGACCGTGGTCGCCCTCGGGGCGCGCAACGCCGCCCTGGTCCGCGCCGCCCTGCCGGCCGACTCCGGGGTCACCTTCCTGCCCGGCGACGGCGTCTACGCCCGGCCGACCGCGGCGATCCGGTCGTACCGCGACCTGCTGGCCTCGTACGTCAAGCAGGGGGCGGGGCAGATCCGGATCATCGGCGAGGTGCCGCCGGTCGGGCTGGGCGCGACCTGGGACTGGTGGGCCCGGTACGAGTCGGCCGTCAACCACGCGTACGACGAGTTCCCGCTGTGGAGCATGTGCGCGTACGACACTCGGACGACGCCGGCGCACGTGCTGGACGACGTCGCCCGTACCCACCCCCGGCACGTCATGCCGGACGGCCGGCACGTGCCCAGCCCGGCCTACCTGGAGCCGGCGGCGTACCTGCTGGAGGACCGGCCGGCGCCGGCCGACCCGCTCCAGACGGCGCCGCCGGACGTGGACCTCACCTCGCCCACGGCGGCGCAGGCCCGGGCCGCGGTGCACGGCGCGGCCCGGGGGCGGCTGCCCGCCGACGACGTCCAGGACCTGGTGGTCGCGGTCAGCGAGACGGTGAGCAACGCGCTGCGCCACGGCCGGCCGCCGGTGCGGATGCGGCTGTGGGTCGGGGCGGACCGCGTCGTGGTGACGGTCTCCGACGGCGGTCACGGGCCGCAGGACCCGTTCGCGGGGCTGCTGCCGGCCGGCGACGGCGTGGTGGTGGGCGGGCTCGGTCTCTGGATCGCCCACCAGTCCTGCAACCACGTCACGTCGCACCGGGGGCCGGACGGCTTCACGGTGCGGCTGACCGCGGGAACCCCGCACTTCACCGCCTGAGGCCGCCCGGCCGGCGGCTCACGGGATGGTCACGCCGTACACGGCGAGGATCTCGGTGATCGGCTGGTAGAAGGAGGTGCCGCCGGAGGTGCAGTTGCCGCTGCCGCCGGACAGGATGCCGAGGATCTGGCCGGTGGCCGGGTTGTAGAGCGGCCCGCCGCTGTCGCCGGGCTCGGCGCAGATGTTGGTGCGGATCAGGCCGTACACCGTGCCCTCGGCGTAGTTCACCGTGGCGTTGAGGGCGGTGACGTAGCCGCACCGCACGCCGGTGGTCGAGCCGCTGCGGCACACGTACTGGCCCACGTACGCGTTGCCGGCG
Organism: Micromonospora sp. B11E3; assembly: GCF_039871625.1. Taxonomy (NCBI): domain Bacteria; kingdom Bacillati; phylum Actinomycetota; class Actinomycetes; order Micromonosporales; family Micromonosporaceae; genus Micromonospora; species Micromonospora sp. B11E3. Next base: position 141,237 of record NZ_JBDPMC010000007.1, read on the forward strand.
CTGTTGACCGTGAGCAGGCCCGGGTACGTGTACACGGCGCTCGGGTGGCTGACCGACGAGGTGTAGCGGACGATGCCGTAGTCGTTGCCGGGGAAGCTGCTGCCGGTGCGGGTGCCGAGCACGGTGGCGCCGGCGCTGTCCGCGTACCAGGTCGAGCCGACCGACGTGCAGTGGCCGGCGGTGACGAAGTAGTACGTGGTGCCGCTGCGCACGTTGGCGCCCAGCGAGCAGCGGCCCCCGCCGCCGGCGTAGATCGCCTGGCCGGCGGCGATCAGGGTGCTCAGCCGGCCGGGCTCGCGCCGGACCACGGCGTCGGTGCCGGCCAGCTTGGCGCGCAGGGCGGCCAGTTGGCTGCCGCTCACGGTGTCGTCGACGGTGACGGTGGTCCGGCCGGTCGCCGGTTCCACGGTCCAGGTGGTGCCGGCCGGGCCGGTGGCCGCCAGCGCGGCGGCGGACGGCGCGGACGGCGCGGACGTGGCGGGCACGGCGGACGTGGCGGGCACGGCGGACGTGGCGGGCGCCGGTCGGCGGCGCGAGCAGGGGAAGGGCGAGCAGGAGGGCGAGCAGGGGAAGGCGACGCATCCGGGCCTCCGAACATCGGCAGAGATGGATGCCTTACAGCATCCGCGCCGGGCCCGCCCGGTTCAAGCGCCCCGACGGGTACGCGACCCGAGCCGCGAGCCGGACCGGGCCGCCGGCGGGAACCTGTTCCCGCGCGCTGTGTACCTGCCCCACCTACGCCACCGCTCGCCCCGACCGGGCCGCGGGCGGGAACCTGTTCCCGCCCGCTGTGGAGCTGCCCCACCTACGCCACCGCTCGCACTGCCGGCGCAGGGCCCGGCCGGCCTGGCCGCACGGGTGGGCCGGCCATCCCCGTTCGGCGGGGTCACCCCGCCTGCAGGCGCGGGCGCAGTCGGAAACTCGGGCAGATGCGGGAGGCCCGGGCACCGCCGCCGCGCCGATAGCACCGACGGGGCAGCTCCACAGGGCCCGCATGCTCACCGCCGCCGCCCCGCCGAGGGGCCCGCCTGCCGTTTCAGCCCGCCGAGGCCGAGCCCTCGGCGCCTAGGGTGCCGCCGCGTTCGACCGGCGGGTGTAGCCGTTGAGCAGGGCGTAGTCCCGGCACTGGCCCCCGCCGCCGCCCGCGCCGTCCAGGGCGGTGCCCGCCCGACGGCAGGTGGCCCGCAGGCTGATCACCCGGCCGGCGGGCACCTCGATCGGCGAGACCATGTGGTAGTCGAGGTCCCGGAAGTTGTTCAGTGCCACCGTCAGCACCGTCGTGCCGTCCACCACCAGGTCCAGCCGGCCCTCGTCGCCCTGCGGGTTCTGCAGGAAGATGTCGGTCAGGACGAAGACCCGACCGGAGGCCACCGTGTACTGGTCGGTGCGGGTGCTGCCGCCGCCGGCGGTGACCGCCAGGCGGCGGCTGAAGGACGTGCCGCCGGGCGGGACCGCGGGCAGGCCCGGGCGCGTGGTGGGCGTCGGCGAGGGTGGCAGCACCGGGTTGCCCGGAGTCGGCCCCGACGGGCGCGGCGAGATCGCATCGACCGCCTGCTGGGCCTTGGTGTCGGCCGCGCTCGCCTGGCGTGCGACGGGAGCCACCTGATCCTGCGCGGCCTCCTCGGCCAGGGACTTCACGGTGGGGCGCAGCAGCGCGTACCACAGGCCGGCGCCCAGCAGCGCCAGCACCACCAACGCCGCGACGACCCGCCCCAGCCCCTGCGGCAGCACCGGCTCCTGCACGGTGGCCGCGTCCATGGTGGCCGGAGGCGCGTCGTCCGAGGTGATCGCGACCTGGAAGGGCAGCGTCACCGGGTGGCCGCGCCACAGCAGCCGGCGGGAACGGGCGCGCACCTGGACGAAGGCCGCCTCGCCGGGGGCGACGGCGAGCTGCGCCGGGCGGACCGCGAGGCGCAGCCGGTTGTCCGGGTCGCCGGCGGCCAGGGCCACCCCGATCGGGGCGTTGCCCAGGTTGGCCACCGACACCTCGTGCCGGCCGCCCCAGCGCCCGCGCGAGGTGCGCGGCAGGATCTCGGGGGCGATCTCGGCGTACGGCAGCACCCGTACGACGGCCTCCGGCACGACCCGGGCGTCCGGGTTCTCGGCCGGGGTGACCCGCACCGCGAAGGGGCGTTCGCCGGCCGGCACCCGGGGCGAGCGGGGCGGGCCGAAGTGGACGGTGACCGACTCGGTCGAGCCGGGATAGACCGCCACGGCGGCCGGCTCGACCCGGGCCCAGCCGGCCGCGTCCCCGAGCACCTCGATGGTGTACGACTCGACGATCGGGCCGTCGTTGCGCACCTCCAGACGGCAGGTCGCCTCGCCGCCCGGGCTGACCTCGACGAGGTCGGCGTCCAGGTTCGCGTCCGTGGTCATGACGTGACTCTAGGGACGCCGACGCCGGTTCAATCCGCCGCGGAGGAAGACCTTGGGGCACGAACCGGGGTCCGTTGAGTCCACGTTGACTGCACGATTGGCGCCGGCCGCGATACTCGGCGCATCGATCGCCTCACCGAGCGCGTTTGGGGGAACTCATGCGACGTGTGCCTGTCCACCTGTCCTCCACCGACGTCATCTCCCGCGCCGGCGTGGTCAGTCAGCTGCGGCCCCGCCCGGAGGTGCTGCTGCTCGACGACGCCGAGGCGGACCAGGCCGACGTGGCGGTGGTCGTCACCGACGGGATCGACGAGCCGACCCTGCGGACGCTGCGCGCGCTGCGCAGCCGGGGAACGTCCGCGCTGGTGCTGGTGGTGACCCAGGTGGACGACGCCGGGCTGGTCGCCGCCGTGGAGCACGGCGTCGCGGGGATCGTCCGCCGGTCGGAGGCGAGCGCCGACCGGCTCGTCGCGGTGATCCGGGCCGCCGCGGCCGGGGAGGGTGCCGTCCCGCCGGACCTGCTCGGCCGGCTGCTCCAGCAGGTCGGGACGCTGCAACGGGAGGTGCTGGGGCCGCGCGGCCTGACGTTCTCGGGGCTGGCCGACCGGGAGGTGGAGGTGCTGCGCCTGGTCGCCGACGGCTTCGACACCGCCGAGATCGCCACGAAGCTCTCCTACTCCCAGCGGACGATCAAGAACATCCTGCACGACGTGACGAACCGGCTGCACCTGCGCAACCGCTGCCACGCCGTGGCGTACGCGCTGCGCAACGGCCTGATCTGAGGTGGCGCTGCCCGTTCGGGCAGACCGCGCTGCCCGCAGGCCGGCACGGACCGGCGCTACCCGACCCGCCGGTGCTCGCCACCGTGGTGGCAGGGGTGACCACGGGAGGTGTCGTGCGCTGGGGCAACCGCCGCTGGGCAGTCATGGCGCTCGGGGTGCTGGTCGGGCCGGCCCTGGCCGCGCCCGAGCCGCCCGGTCCGCCGCCGCCGGCCGCCGCGCCGCCGGCGGCCGAGGTGGGCTACCGGCTGGGCTACCGCGGCGAGGAACGCCCCACCCTGATGCTGCGCCCCGCCGCCGGGGGCGACCCGCGGCCGCTGCTGACGACGGCCGAGCGCGTCGACGCGGAGGCCGACGTCGACGCGCGCGCCGGCCGGCTGGTGTGGGTGGGGCGCCAGGCCGCCGTGGGCGGGGCCGACCGGGGCGGCGGGCTGTACCTGCGCCGGCCGGACGCGGCCCCGCTTCGGCTGGTCGGCGGCCCCGGCACGGTCCGGCATCCGGCCCTGTCCCCCGACGGCCGGCAGGTGGCGTTCACCAGCGACCGGGCCGGCAACGCCGACGTCTGGATCGTGGCGGTCGATGGCTCCGGGCTGCGCCGGCTCACCGACCACCCGGCCGAGGACAGTTGGCCGACCTGGTCCCCCGACGGCAGGCGGATCGCCTTCGGCAGCACCCGCGCCGACCCGGCCGGGGACGTCTGGACGGTGCCCGCGGCGGGCGGCGCGCCCGTACGGGTCACCGACGGCCCGGCCGCCGAGGGGCAGCCGGCCTGGTCCCCGGACGGGCGGCGGCTGGCCTTCACCACCACCCGGTTCGCGCCGCCGACCGACCCGACCGCCCGTACGGTGGCGACGGTGGCCGTGGCGGGCGGCCCGGTGATCCGCGCGGTGCCCGGGACCCGCGACGCGGCCGAGCCCGCCTGGTCCCCGGACGGGACCGCCATCGCCTTCACCTCCACGCGGGACGACCCGGCCGGGGATGTCTACGTCGCCCGGGCGGGCCGGCTGACCCCGGTGGCCGTCGGCCCACTGCCCGAGCACGGCCCGGCCTGGCGGGGCGGCGACCTGCTCTGGACGGCCACCGAGCGGGCCGCCGCGACCGACGTGTGGACCGCGGACGCCACCGGCGGGGACCGCCGCGACCACACGGCCCGCCCCGGGCTGGAGGAGGCCGGGCCGGCGTTCAGCCGGGACGGCACCCGGCTGGCCTACAGCGCCGGCCAGCCGGGCGGGGGCGCCCGGATCGTCGTCGCCGACGCCTCCGGCGCCGACCCGCGCACGCTCGCCCCGCCCGGCACGGTCGACGAAGACCGGGACACCGACCCGGCCTGGTCCCCGACCGGCGACGCGATCGCGTTCACCCGCCGCCCGGCGAACGGCGAGGACCCGTCCCGGATCCTGACGGTCGCCGTCGCCGACGGGCGGCTGCTCGCCGAGATCCCGATGCCCGCCCATCTGGACGGGCAGGACGCCGAGCCGTCCTGGTCGCCGGACGGCACGCGGATCGCCTTCTCCCGGCGGGCCGAACCCCGCGACAGCGACCTGGCGGTCCCCATCGTGGACCGGCCGGCGCTCCCGGGCGGCACGTTCGAGGTGGAGCAGTCGGTCGAGACGCCCGCGATCCCGCCCCGCCCGGACATCTTCTTCCTGGTCGACGACACCTCCTCCATGGGCAAGCCCGCGGAGCCCGGCGGGGAAACCGTCATCAGCCAGCTCAAGGCGCGACTGCCGGACGTCATCGCGGACGTCCGCAAGAGCCAGTCGCAAGCGCAGTTCGGCCTGGCCACCTTCAGCGGCCGCGACGGTGAGACCGGCGCCTACGACCCGAACATGTACCGGCCCCGGCAGCAGATCACCGCCGACGACGCCGCCATGCTCCGGGCCGTCTGGGCGCTGGACGCGGGAAGCGACTTCGGCGAGGAGAACTGGTTCTACGCGCTGCGGCAGATCGCCGCGCAGGACCGGGTCGGTTTCCGACCCGACAGCAGCCGGATCGTCGTGCTGATCAGCGACACCTACAGCCGGGACAAGACCGCGCCCGACGGCACCGTGATCGAGGAGAGCACCCTGCTGGCCAGCCTGCGGGACACCGGGATCGCCCTCATCGCGGTGTCGATCAAGAGCACCGCGGGTGAGAACGGAATGAAGTTCGACGGGGTGGCCGAAAGGCTGGCCAAAGAGACGGGCGGAAAATTCACGGAAGACAGCACCGCGACGGAGATGGTTGGCGCGATCAAGAAAGCCATCCGGGATCTCATGATCACCGTCCAACCGCGCCCGAGCTGCGACGAGGGACTCTCCGTCGCGTTCGACCCCGACGCCGACGAGGTGAAAGCCGGCACCCCGGCCCAGTTCGAGGAGATCGTGTCGGTCGCGCCCGCGGCGGTGCCCGGCTCGGTGCTGCGCTGCACGATCCGCTTCGACCTGGAGCCGCCGGATCCCGAGGCGGACGCCACGCAGGAGCTGGTCGTCCGGGTCGCCGATCCCGCGCTGCCGTTCGTGCAGGTGGACGACGTCGAGGTGGCGCCGACGGGGCCGGCCGGGACCCGGGTGACCTACCAGGCCACGGCGGTGGACAGCACCGGCCGGCCGTTGCCCGTCCGGTGCGAGCCCCCGTCCGGCTCGCTGTTCCCGATCGGGCAGACCGTGGTGACCTGCACGGCCACCGACGACGCGGGGCGCACCGGCTCCGACACCGCCCTGATCGTGGTGGCCGACCCGCGGGCCACCGGCACCCGGATCTGGCTCGCCCGGCTCGACGCGGGCGCCGGCGGCGCGCTGACCGTCGGCGACCAGACCGACCTCAGCGCCCGGGTCGGCGCCGGCTGCCCGAGCCGCGCCACGGACACGTCGCCGGCCTGGTCGCCGGACGGCTCCGCGATCGCGTTCGCCGACAGCAGCGGTCCGTCCGACCTGTGCGTGGTGGCCCCCGACGGCTCCGCCGCCCGGCACCCGCTCGCCCCCGAGGACCGGGCCGGCCGGTCGGTGGCGGACCCCGCATGGTCTCCCGACGGGCGGCGCATCGCGGTGACCCTCCAGTACGCCGAGGACCTGCCGGACATCGTCGTGCTGCCCAGCGGCGGCGGCCGGCCCACCACGGTCATCCGCCAGGTCGGCGCGGAGCCGGCCTTCCAGCGCCTGCCGGTGCCCGACCTCGGCCTCACCGTCTCGGTCGGCAACCAACCGGCCTACCTGGGCGGCGACGCCGTCCCGGTCACGTTCACGGTGCGCAACGGCGGTCGGCTGCCCGCCGACAACGTCTGGCTGGAGGTCACCCCGCCGGATCCGCTGCTTCCCGCGGCCGGCGCCGATCCGCGCTGCGGCGCCAGCCGCCGGCTCTGCCTGCTCGGCACGCTCGGCCCCGGCGGGCAGCAGGTCGTCACCGTCACGCTGCCCGCCCGGGCGGCGGTCGCCGCCGTGGTCACCGGGCGGCTCACGGCGACCGTACGGGAGGTGTCGGCGACCCGTACCGCGCGGGCGCCGGTGCAGGTGCTGGCGCCCCGGGTACGCCTCGACCCGGCGATCGGCCCGCCCGGGTTCGTCACCGCCGCCGTGGGCACCGGCTTCCCGCCGGGGGCGCGGGTGCGGCTGCGCTGGAGCCCGGGCATCACCGCCACCCCGGACACCGTGACGGCCGGCGCGGACGGCACGTTCCGCGCGCAGGTGCTGATCCTGCGCAAGGACCAGCTCGGCCCGCGGGAGCTGACCGCCACCCGGGTCACCGGCCGGGCCTTCGGTGCGGTACGCGCCGACGAGCCGTTCCTGGTGGTGCCGCGCGGGCTGGCCCCGCCGCTGCTGCGCGGGCGGGGGTGACCGGGTGATCCACGAGATCGACGACGCGCTGCGCCGGCTGGTCCGCGACGAGGCCCTCGCCGGCGCCAGCGTGGACATCGTGCTGGAGGCGCCGACGAAGGAGTGGGCGGCCCGACGCAACGCGCCCACCGTCAACGTCTACCTCTACGACATCCGTGAGGATCTGCGCCGCCGGTCCCGGGGCCTGGTCAACGAGTACGACGAGCGCGGCCAGGTCACCCGCCGGGTGGCCCCGCCCCGCTACGTGAAGCTGTCCTACCTGGTCACCGCGTGGACGCAGCGGCCCGAGGACGAGCACCGGCTGCTCTCCTCGCTGCTGCTGTGCTTCCTGCGCCTCGACGCGCTGCCGCCGCCCGTGCTGACCGGCTCGGTGGCCGCGCTCGGCATGCCGGTGCCGATGACCGTGGCGCTGCCGCCGCCCGAGGACCGCGCGTTCGCCGACGTGTGGACGGCGCTGGGCGGGGAGCTGAAGCCCTCGCTCGACGTGGTGATCAGCGCGCCGGTGGACAGCGGCCGGGTGGTGGAGGCCGGCCCGCCGGCCCGCGACGGCCTGGCCGCCGAGGTCGCCGACACCACCCGCGACGGCCCGGGCGACCGGGTCGGGCACCGCCCCTCCCGGTCCGGGGGCTGAGCGGTGGTCGGCCTGTCCCCGGCGCTGCTGCGCCGCCTCCAGCGGGTGGAACTCGCGGTACGCGCCGCGGTGGCCCGTCGCCGGGAGACCGACCCGCAGCCGGACGACCCGTTCCGCGGGCTGTACCTGTCGGACGAGGCGGTCGACGCCGCGCTGGCGGCCGGCCGGGAGCCGTACGACCCGTGGCCCGACCCGCCGGACGGGCCGGCCGACGGGTCGCCGTACGTCCCGGTGGCCCGGCCGGCCGACGGCTCGCCGTACGTCCCGGCGGACCGGCCGCCCGACGGGCCGGACCGGCTGGCGGCGCTGGCCCGGGCGGCGGGCCTGACCCCGCTGGACGAGGCGCTGCTGCTGGTGGCCCTCGCCCCCGACGTGGACAGCCGGTTCGAGCAGTTCTACGGCTACCTCAACGACGACGTGACCCGCCGCCGCCCCTCGGTCGGGCTGGCGCTGCGGCTGTGCGGGCTGCCCGAGGCGGCCCCCGCCGGCCGGCTGCGGCTCGCCGCCGGCGCCCCGCTGGTCGACCTGGCCCTGCTGCGCGTCGACTCCCCCGACCGGTCGCTGCTGTCCCGGGGGCTGTGGGTGCCCGACCGGGTGGGCGGCTGGCTGCTCGGCGCCGACGCCCCCGAGCCGGCGCTGGTCGGGCTCGCCGAGCCGGTCGAGGCGGCCGGACCGGAGCCGCCCGGGGCGGCGCGGCTCGGGCGGGCCGGGACGCGGCTGGCGTACCTGCGGGAGCGGCCCGGCGGCAGCGCCCTGGCCCTCGCGGTGGCCGCGCTCGACCGGGCCGGTCGCGGCGCGCTCGCGGTCGACCTGCCCCGGCTGGCGGCGGACCCGCAGCCGGCGGAGCTGGCCACCGTGCTGGTGCGGGAGGCCCTGCTCACCGGCGCGGGGCTGGTCGTCGGGCCGGTGCAGGGCGGTGAGCCGTGGGCGGTCTGGTCCCGGCTGACCGCCGGCGCCGTGCCCGTGCTGGCGTACGGGACGCAGCCGTGGGATCCGGCGTGGACGGCGCTCGCCCCGGTGCAGGTGGACGTGGCGCCACTGACCGCCGACGAGCGGGCGGCCGTGTGGCGCGCCGCCCTGCCCGACGGGCTCGCCGACGGACTGGACCCGGCCGCCGCCACCGCGCAGTTCGTGCTGGGCGCGCCGGCGATCCGGCGGGCCGCCTCGGTGGCCGTCCAGCTCGCCGCCGTGTCGGGCGAGCCGGTCGGCGAGGCGCACCTGCGCGCGGGCGCGCGTACCCAGAACGCGGCCGGCCTGGAGCGGCTGGCCCGGCGGATCGTGCCGGAGGTCGGCTGGGACGACCTGGTGCTGCCCGCCCCGACGCTGTCGCTGCTGCGCGAGCTGGCCGGGCGGGCCCGGCACCGGGACCGGGTGCTGCGCGAGTGGCGGATGCGGCCCGGCGGCGGGCGCGGGCACGGGGTGACCGCCCTGTTCGCCGGCGACTCGGGCACCGGCAAGACGATGTCGGCCGAGGTGGTGGCTGGCAACCTGGGGCTGGACCTGTACACGGTCAACCTGGCCACGGTGGTGGACAAGTACGTCGGCGAGACCGAGAAGAACCTGGAGCGGATCTTCGGCGAGGCGGCCGGGGTGAACGGGGTGCTGCTGTTCGACGAGGCGGACGCGATCTTCGGCAAGCGCTCCGAGGTCCGCGACGCGCACGACCGGTACGCCAACATCGAGAGCGCGTACCTGCTGCAACGGATGGAGACGTTCGACGGGCTGGCGGTGCTGGCCACGAACCTGCGGGCCAACCTGGACGAGGCGTTCACCCGCCGGCTGGACGTGGTGGTGGACTTCCCCGTACCCGACGAGGCTGCCCGGCGGGCGCTGTGGGACCGCTGCCTCGGCGACCGGGTGCCCCGCGCCGCCGACGTGGACCTGGACTTCCTGGCCGGCGCGTTCGAGTTGGCCGGCGGGCACATCCGCTCCGCCGCGGTCACCGCCGGCTACCTGGCCGCCGGGGCGGGCGGGCCGGTGGGGATGGCGGAGCTGATCGGCGCGGTCGGCCGGGAGTACCGCAAGCTCGGCCGGCTCACGCTGGAGAGCGAGTTCGGCCCGTACCTGGGGCTGGCCGTCTGACCGGGCCGCTCACTCCCACACGGTGACCCGGACGGTGAGCTGATGCTGGACGGACCTGGTCACCACCAGCAGCGCGTACCGGCCGTCCGAGGTGACGACGCAGATGCCCCGCCCTTCGAGGAGCCGCTCCCCGACGGGGCGGGCGGACGGCTCCCCGTACCGGGCGCGGACGCAGTCGGCGCGCCGCCACGGGCCGCTGTCCTTGGGCAGCGACGCCGCGTACCTCGGGTCCTCGCGGCTGACCACAGCGTCGTTCTGGACGTCGTCCCACCACGAGGCGTAGCCGACGTCGCGGTTGGGCCCCCAGTCGTCCTTGGTCGGGTTCCAGTCGGCGGCCTTCGAGTCCAGGTCGTACGCCGTGTAGTCGGCCATGACCAGCGTCCCGCTCCGCCGCACCGGATCGGTGACGGTCACCGGGCCGGTCGGCGACGGCGGCGGTGACTTCACCGTCGGGGACGGCTTCGGGCCGTGCCCGCCGGTCGGGGTCGGGTCCGGCTCGTCGGTCGGATCGCCGGTCGGATCGCCGCTGGGCTCCGGCTCCTGGTGCGACGGTGACGCGCTCGACGGCCCGGAACCCGGGCCTCCGGTGGCCGCCGAGGGCGACGGCGACGCGGAGGCGCTCGGGGCCGGGCCGACCACGGCACGCACCAGGACGAGGCCCTGCGTCCACGCGGCGGTGACGACGAGCGGGACGAGCGCTCCGATGAGGGCGGTCTTCAGCCCCAGGCCCTGCCACCACCTCTTGCGGGCGGGCTCGCCGGGCCGGGGACGCCTCCGCTGGGACGGGGTACGACGTGCCGAGCGAGGAAGGCGCATGGGTTCTCCCGTACAACATGGACGGTCCCCGCTGGCGCCGATGGTATGTGCGCCCGGCAAGCCCGCCACTGGGTCGAACCGCCAGGCGTACGCGGTGCCCGACTCGGTGGCGCCGCCCTTTCGGGCAGCGGGCCTGCCCTTCCTGCGGACCGGGTGGACCGGGCGGGGGAACCGCCGCAGGGTGCACGGTCGAGATGCACCCGGCGACAGGGGGTAACCATGCGCGGGCATCGTGAGTTCGACTCCGGGGCGGCGGTGCGCCCCGCCGGTGACCGGATCGGCCCGGTCGACCGGGAGAACGACGCGCTGATGTACCAGGCCGCCACGGCCGGCCGCCCCGACGTCCTCGGCGCGTCCGGGCTGCTCGGCCTGCAACGGGCGGTCGGCAACCGGGCCGTCGGCGAGCTGGTCGAGCCGGCCGAGGAGCGCTCCCCCGTGCACGACGTCGTCAACTCCGGCGGCGGGTCGCCGCTGCCGACCGACGTGCGGGCCGACATGGAGACCCGCTTCGGCGGGCAGGACTTCTCCGACGTCCGGGTGCACACCGACGGCGCCGCGCACGAGTCCGCGAAGTCGGTCAACGCGCAGGCGTACACCGTCGGGTCGAACATCGTCTTCCAGCGCGACAGCTACGACCCGGCCTCGCCCGCCGGGCAGCACATGCTCGCCCACGAGCTGACGCACGTGGTGCAGCAGCGCAGCGGGCCGGTGGACGGCACCGACACCGGCGGCGGGGTGAAGGTCAGCGACCCGTCCGACCGCTTCGAGCGGGAGGCCGTCGCCACCGCCGACCGGCTGATGTCCGCCCCGGCGTCGCCCGCCCCGGCACCGGCGGTCCAGCGGTCCGCCGACCACGACGGGCACGACCACCCGGCGGTGCAGCGCGCCGAGGAGATGTCCGAGGAGGACGAGTCGGCGCAGACGTACGTCCAGCGCCAGGAGTCCGGCGAGGAAGAGGAAGAGCCGGCGGAGTAGGCGGTTGTGGCGGGCCCGCCGACGCCGCCCACGACCGCGTGGTGATCCGGATCAGTTGGGAACGGTGGCCGTCCCGAGCCGGTGGATCGAGTATTCAGAGATGCTCAGGTAGGGCCCGAGGATCGTGGACTTCAGTACCACCGTGGTGCCGTCCTCGTAGCGGCATGAGCTGCGGAGATGCGCTGTCGATCCCGTCGCGGAGATCGCGGTTGCCCATCCGGAATGCCCGTGTCCGATCGAGGACAGTCAGTCGCCGGGCATCCCCGGGCGGCACGCCGCGAACAAGCCGTGCTTCAGATCGCTCAGGTTTCGAACCGCTGCGTGACCTCGACGATGTATCCGCCGGCACGGTAGGCGCCCACAACGGCATCCACCGCTACGGCGAAGTCACCGCGGCGCTCCCACGCGGTGAACAGATCGACGTCCTCGCTCGGCCGGTCCAGAATCCCGTGTGCCTGCACGGCGTACCCGCCGGCCAAGGCGAAGCCGTATCGGCCGGCCACCCGAAGCCCGATCTCCGCCAACCGGAGGTGAACGGGGTCCACGCTCAGCCGGCCAGCGCCTGCGGCGGAGCGGCCAGTTCAGAGAATCGCGCCTGCCACAGCGCGCGCAGGCGGGTGGGCAGCCACAGGCTCGGCCACAGCCGACGCAGCGTGTCGCCGTCGAGCCACCGGCACAGGTCTGCCACGGTGACGGCCTGGTTCAGCACCGTCTGGTACATCACCTGGAGATCCCCGGTGTCGTCCAGGTCATAGGTGCTGTCGCCAGACCAGTCCAGCCAGCGGTCGAGCGTCACCACGCCGCTGACCGGTCCGCGCAGATCGGCCAGGCTCGCGGGGACGACGTAGTGCCGCTGGTCGACGTACCGTGAACCAGGCGGCGCGCCTCCTGCCCTCACCATCACCGCACCTCCCGACCCCGATCGTACGTCCAAAGCCGGCGGCGCACCGTCGACGGCACGCCCCGCCAAGGTCACGCGCCACCGTCGAGGCGCAGGCCCACGCAGCGCCCATAGTGCGCGACAGCGCCGCTTGCTGGCGTTCCGCCCTTATGGGCAGTTGCGAGCGACCTTCCCGCAACACCTTGTGCCACCAATCAATGAGCTTGGTCAATTGCAGGGCTGCGGCGACGATGTCGCTGATTAGGCGATCTGCCGGAGGTCGTCGCCGTAGTCGAATATGATTCGCATTCGAGCACCCAAAGCGCGCGCGTACCGACTCAGGGTCGCGACCTCGTTAGCTTCCAGATCACCATTCTCGATCTGGCTTACCCGGCCAGGACTGACGCCCATCAGGTCGGCAACCTGACGTTGGGTGAGCCCCAGCCGCTTCCGTTCCTCGGCAAGGTGGAACGCGCTGATCCATGCTTCGGTCCGGGCACGCTCGGCAGCGAGCGCCTCGTCGTCCCCGTCGTGCAGCTCGGCGCGGATGTCGTCCCAGTCATGGAACTCGGTCATGCCCCCTCCCTTCGTTTCCTTTCGACGGCCAACCAGCCCTCGTACGCGACCTCTGCCAGAGGGATCGCCACCTTGTACCACCGCGACCAGTCACCCGCCTTGTTGCCGGCGACCAGCAGCACCGCCTGCGACCACGGATCGAAGACGAAGAGAACGCGGATGGCGACGTCACGGCCAGACCTCGGCCGCAATTCCTTGAGGTTGCCAACGCTCGAACCCCGTAGCGTGTCCACCAGCGGCCGACCGAGTCCCGGACCGATCTCGGCGAGCATGTCGATCGCGACATTCACCGACCGTTACGTCTCCGGGTCTGCCTGACGCAGCGACCGCAGCCACTCGCGGACATCGACCGTCGCCCTGATCGCCCAACGCCGAGAAGGTTCGGTAGGCACGGCGCAACTATAGCTCAGGCTAAACCTCTGCAGGCCAGGCACAGCGCGTCATCGGTGGCCGGCAACTCGACGTCCGACGCGCAGATCGACAGGCCGCCGCTGCGTTCGATGCCCGAAGGGGCGACGAATTCGTCCCGATTGCCCGGCCCAGCGGACATCTGGACACGCGCGCATGCGCGGGACGCTCGGATCGTCCTGATGGACGAGGAGACGTGATGTCCAACTGCCTGGCGCCAGGTCGCTCACTCACGGGCTGACCGCCCTGGTCCAGGTCGGTACCAGGCCCGATTCCGTCGCCTGATCCAGCGTCCTGGGCGCTGGCGACTCGTTGGGCCTCTCGTTGGGCCGCTGGTGGACCGCCCCGAGCCGGGAGGTGTGAGGTGAAGGCACCGGCCGAGGAGCGAGGCGAGTCCACGCGCCGCGCCGCGCCGGCCCCACCCCCGCGTACGGCCGTCGACCCGGAGCCTTCCACCACCGAGGTACGCGGGACCGGCCCGCGTCCGTTGAGTCCGGCGGTCGCTCAGCGGTTGCAGTCGGCGGCCGGCAATCGGGCGGTGGCGGCGCTGGTCGCCCAGCGGCGCGCCGCCGCGCCCCGTACGCCCGCCGCCCGGTCCGGTGCCGGCACCGCCGCGAGACGGCCCGGTTCGGGCGGCGCGGCGCGCGGTCCGGCCGTCTCCGCCCAGCGCGCCGCCGGACCAGCCTCCTCCGGTGCCGTCCCGACGTCCGCCTCCTCCGCCGCCGCCCCTGGGATCGCCGGGCCGGTGGAGGCCGCACCGGTGCAGCGGCTGGAGACCGACGCCGGCCCCGTACACCAGCCCGGGCCGCAGGCCGACCCGAAGTTCGCCACGCTGAAGGCCGACGTACGCGGCAAGCAGCAATTGCTGTCGGCGCACCCGCCGGCGCAGACGGAGGCGGCGAAGGCGCAGGGCGCGGCGAAGCCCCCACAGGACGACAAGGAGGCCCAGGGCAAGGCGGCCAACGCGGAGAAGATGAACGCCGCCAAGCCGGGCGAGTTCGACAAGGCCGCGTTCGTCCGCGCGGTCAACGAGGCCATCGCTGCGCAGGCGCCGAAGAACCTCGACGAGGCCGACAAGTTCGGCGACTCCGGCAAGGCCGACGCGGTCAAGGGGCAGGTGCAGGGCCAGGTCACCGACGGCAAGAAAGCCTCTGCGAACGCGATCGAGACCACCACCAAGGCCCCGCCGGACACCTCGAAGGCGGTCGACAAGCAGGTCACGCCGCTGGTGGCGGACAAGCCGCCGGGCACCCCGGGCACACCCGACCCGGCGAAGGCCGTACCGGACAAGGCTCCGCCGGCGGCGACCGACTTCTCGGACGGGCCGCAGCAGGTCGACCAGCAGATGGCCGACGCGCAGGTCACCGAGGAGCAACTGGCCAGGTCCAACGAGCCGGAGTTCACCGGTGCGCTGAAGGAGAAGAACGCCGCCGAGCAGCACGCGGCCACCGCCCCCGGCCAGGTGCGCGCCACCGAGGCGCAGACCCTGGCCGGGGCGAAGGCGGCGGCGGGCCAGGCCGGGGCGGCGGCCATGACCGCCCTCGCCACCGACCGCAAGCAGGCCGGGGCGCAGGTCGGGGCGGGCAAGGAGGAGGCGAAGTCCGCAGACGAGGCCAAGCGGGCGAAGGTCACGGCCGTTCTGCAGAAGGTCTTCGACGCCACGAAGAAGGACGTCGAGGACATCCTGTCCGGGCTGGACAAGAAGGTCGACGACAAGTTCAGCGCGGGTGAGAAGGCGGCGCGGGACGCGTTCACCGCCGAGCACAAGCGGCGGATGGACGAGTACAAGGACAAGCGGTACTCGGGGATCGTCGGCAAGGGCCGGTGGATCAAGGACAAGTTCGCCGGGCTGCCCGAGGAGGCCAACCAGATTTTCGTCGTCGCCCGCAAGGGCTACGTCGACCGGATGCAGCAGGTCATCTCCGGCGTCGCCGACGTCATCGGCGCGGAACTGACCCGGGCCAAGCAGCGCATCGCCGCCGGCCGCAACGAGTTGCAGGCCGAGGTGCGCAAGCTCCCGGCCGACCTCCAGGCGATCGGCAAGGAGGCGGCCGGCGAGTTCGCCGGGAAGTTCGACGAGCTGACCGAGCAGGTCGACAGCAAGGGCACCGAGCTGGTGCAGACCCTCGCGTCCAAGTACAACGAGGCGCTCAAATCGGTCGACGAGGAGATCGCCGCCGAGAAGGAGAAGAACAAGGGCCTGGTCGCCAAGGCCGTCGACGCGGTCGCCGGGGTCATCAAGACGATCATGCAGCTCAAGGACATGCTGATGGGCGTCCTGGCCAAGGCCGCCCAGGCGGTCATGGCGATCATCAAGGACCCGATCGGCTTCCTCGGCAACCTGGTCAGCGCCGTCGGCGCGGGGCTGCGGGCCTTTTTGGCCAACATCGGCGAGCACCTGAAGAAGGGCCTCGTCGGCTGGGTCACCGGGGCGATGGCCGGGGCCGGGCTGGAACTGCCGGCGAAGTTCGACCTGCGCGGCATCGTCCTGATGATCGGCTCCCTGCTCGGCCTGACCTGGGCATCGATCCGCGGCCGGATCATCCAGAAGGGCGTGCCTGAGCCGGCCATGAGCGCGGTCGAGAGTTCGGTGCCCCTCGTGCAGAAGGTCCAGGCGCAGGGCCTCGGCGGCATGTGGGAGGAGATCCAGGACAAGGTCGGCGACCTCAAGGCCAACCTGTTCTCCAAAATCAGCGAATACCTGATCCCGACCGTGCTCATGGCCGGCATCACCTGGATCATCTCGCTGCTCAACCCCGCGTCGGCGTTCGTCCGCGCGGTCAAGATGATCATCGACTTCGTCACGTTCATCGTGACCCAGGGCGCCCAGATCCTCGAATTCGTCAACTCGGTGCTCGACGCGATCATCGCGATCGCGGGCGGCGGGACTGGTGGGGTGCCGGCGCTGATCGAGAAGGCCCTGGCGCGGTCCGTGCCGGTGCTGATCGGGGTGCTGGCGGCGGTGCTGGGCATCGGCGGGATCGCGCAAAAGGTCCAGAAGTTTTTCAAGGCCCTCAGCAAACCGGTCATGAAGGCCGTGGACTGGGTGGTCGGAAAGATCGTCGGACTCGGCAAGAAACTCTGGGCGAAAATCAAGGCTCGCGCAGGCCGGCGGGCCAACGGGAAAAATACCCACCCCGATCACCACGAGAGCGACGGGGAATACGCGAAGAAGCTCGCCCGCGCCGAACGGGAGCTTCCCCGGCGCTACGAGAATCTCTTCAGCCAAAAGCCGAGTCGCCGCCAAGTGGCGTCGACAAACCGGCGGTGGAAGGCAGAATTCGGCATCAGGGCACTCTCCGCCCGGACTCAGTCGAGTCACCTAATCGTCGTCGCACGCGCTACGGAGAAACAGGTCGGGACCGCCCATCAGGTCACCCGCGCAGATGTCGAACGCGTCGTCGACAGCATCGGCCTGCAGCTCCATCTCGACCTGCGGAACATGGCCGACGAACTGCAGCAGGACAGTGGCGTGAGCAAGCAGTACGAGCAGATCAAGAGCGACTGGGCGGCGGGCCAGGGTCGCAGCTTCGACGCTCCGCGCGCACGACAGAGCCCGGCTGCGGAATCCCTGGCAATCAAGAACAACCCGTCGCTCTACTACGACAGGTACCTCTCGTCACCCTTGGACACGCCGGAGCAGCTCGCGGCGCGCAACCAACTCGGCAGGTCGATACGCTACGAACATGATCGTGAGCACATTTCTCACGGACCGGGCGACCCGACCCGAGAGCGACGGGCGCGGATCCAGAACCCGGACATTCGGCAAGCATGGCAGGACGCTCAGGACCGGGCAGCGGACGAGGCGGTCAAGCAGGGGAGAACACCGCCAGCCAGAGACGCCTATCCCCCGAGCATCCCCGGGCTCATGTTCTTCGAGGGATTCCCCAACGACGGTTCGTACGCAGAGGTCAAGAATGACGTCGCCGCGATCCGCAAGGCCACGGGCCTATCCGATGCACAGATAGCCGGCGCGGCACTTAAGGTGGCAGCGGGACAGCCCCTAGACCCGACACTGACGAGTCACCCGCACGCGACCAAACTCGTCAACAATCTCACCCGCCTCCTGCTGGACATCGAGCCGGGAAGGCACACTGGATCGTTGACCACCAACTACATGTCGTTTGCCGCAGTGGCCGCGGGGGAGGGCACCATAGGGCAAGCCATTGACCACTGGATGCCGATGACGGACCAGCTGGCGGGCCAGCGGGCCAGGGCCACGGACGCCTCGCTCGTCCGTCACCAGGCGACACTCAAGCGACGAACGGAGCGCTACGAGAAGAGGCTGGCGGCGGGAAACTTCCGCAAGCAGCCAGTCGCACCTAGGCTGCCGGAGAACCTCCGGTCCGCGACCCAGCAGGAGATGGTCAGGAAGGAAAAGGCGGCGACCACCGCCTACGTGTACGCGATGCTCAAAAACAGTCAGGTCGTATACCAGACTGAGGAACAGTTCGCTGCGGACATTCGAAAGCTAGTGGAGGAGCAACTGACCATGCGGCTGCGAAAAGATTTCAGACATTACATGGGTAGAGTCTGAGATGATCAGACTGCTGTTCAAGCAGAGCGTGCTCCCAGCTGAGTTCGTCGCCTTCGCCGAGGCGAACAAATGGACCCTCGTGGACCACTGGCCGGCCGAGCCGGGGCAGCCCGAGGAATTCATCTGGGAGACCGGCACGGGAGTCGATGTTCATCGTGTGAACGATGAGATACTCGGCCTCTCCTACACGGCCCTGAACGGCCCACCCGAGGCGCAGGAATCAATCCGTGAGACCAAGGAATTGATCACCTCTCGCTTCTCGGCATATGACCCGCGAGAAGTGCGGGACTGGTATCGGGCGGCCGACAGCTGGGACAAGAAGGTCTTCCTCATCCCCATGATGGCGGTAACCGCGCCAGTGGCGTACGACGAGGAGACCTACCAACTGCTGTCGTCGTCTCTACATGACAGTCACAAAGACGTACGCCTGGCCGCGGTCATCGCCTCCTTCTACCTGCCATGGGCCGAGCTGATTCCGGATCTGACCGAACTGACCACGGACCGAGAGCCTGAAGAGGTGATCCGACAGGGCGCCGAGAACGCGATCGGATCGATCAAGGAACAGCAGCGCTCGGGAGACGCGAACCCGCGGCCATAGACCTCCTTTCCAGCCGACCTGCCCGTACGGGCAGTGAAGGGTTCCCGATCAAGCGGCCCACCGGACGTTTGACCGGCGCCACGCACGCGGGACGCTCGACTCGACCCTGACGAGGGACGAGGAGGCGTGATGCCCAACTACCTGGCGCCGGGCGTGTACGTCGAGGAAGTGGAGTCCGCCTCCCGCCCCATCGAGGGCGTCGGCACCGCCGTCGCCGCGTTCGTCGGCTTCGCCGCGCAGGGCCCGTTCAACACCCCAACACTGGTGACCAACTGGAGCCAGCACTCGCAGATCTTCGGCGAGTTCGCCCCCGACTGCTACCTGGGCCACGCCGTCTACGGGTACTTCATGCAGGGCGGCGGAGCCGCGTACACCGTGCGGGTCGGCGGCGATCCTCGACACGTACAAGGTGGTCGCCTAGGCCGTGTCTCGTCGATCTTGGGTGAGGTCGCGTAGCCAGATCTTCATCGTGGCGATGTCGACGGTGGCCTGGTACATGTAGTCGCGCTTGTCGTACCTGGTCGCGACCGCCCGGAACTGCTTGAGCTTGTTGAAC
>NZ_JBDPMC010000070.1:0-32382 GCF_039871625.1 Micromonospora sp. B11E3
CGCAACGTCAGCCTGTGCCCGTGGAACATCGGCAGGATCACCGCGGCGGCCCTCGTACTCCTGCACATCGAGCACAACCGCACAACCTGATCACCCAACGCCACGACCCGTTACGCGGAAAGGCTCACTCACCTGATCCGTCCAGGGAATCGATGCGGGTGGCCGCGAGGGTGTGCACCTCGAACCGGAGGCCACGGAACGCTGCCCGTTCGGCAGCCCGAAGCGGATACAGCCGCGACAGCAGCACGTCGCGGTGCATCGCGTAGCGGCGCAAGGGGATGTCCAGCTCGCAGACCTGCACAGTGCGGCACTTGTATCCGTTGCGTCGCAGCGTCTGGCGGCTGCGAGGGATGTCGGTCAGGGAGGAATGCGTCAGCAGCAGCGTCCCGCCCGGGGCGAGCAGTTCGTCGAGGCGGGCGAGCAGGACGTCGTACAACGCCCGCCCGTCACTGCCACCGACCAGTGCGGTCTCGATGCCATCGTCAGCGGCGTACACAGAATCGTGCGGGAAGTGCGGAGGGTTGCAGACGACCAGGTCCCACGGTTCGGGGACTGCCAACTCGGCGAGGTCCCCGACGATCGTGGCCACCTGGGCGGGCTGGATGCCGTTGCGGGCCGCGTTGTCGCGGGTCACGTCCGCGCACGCCGGGTTGACGTCCAGCGCGGTCACGTGTGCCGCACCCGCCAAGGCCAGCGCCACCGTGTACAGGCCGGAGCCGCATCCGATGTCCAGGGCGCGGGCGCCCGCCACGGACAGGTCAGGGTCGGCGTTCAGCGCGCTCAACAGCGTGAGCCCCACGTCGGTCGGAAAGAGGACCGGCCCGTCGTCCGGCGTCTCGATCCTGACCCGCCGACCTCGCACCTCAACCTCGGCCGAGACCACGCCGCTGCGGACCGGCCTCACATGGCACAGTGCGTTTGCCGCGCCTGCCGGGATTCTTACCCGGACCGTCTGCGGCGGCGCATTGATGACGTCAGTGCTGTTCATGAAGAGCTCTCCTCATCAAGAGAAGTCCTGGTGGCGGCCCGGTAGGAGCGGGTGTGCCGGGCGGGCCAGCCGAGGAAGCGGTCGAAGACATTGGCTGTGCTGCCGGTGTCGCTGGGGTGGAGGTGGTGCAGATCGTCGATAGCGTCATGCAGGCAGCTGGCCAGGTAGAGGAAGAGGCTGATCAGGCTGTCCCTGTACTCCGCCAGTAGGGCGACCTTCGCCGCGCCGCACGGCCACGGCTGGCCGCACCGGCGGCACAGCCACAGCGGACGTAACGGCAGATGTTCCTGCTCGGACGGCGCCGCGCGATCCGTTCGGACGCGGCGCTGATCCCGATCACCGGTCATCGCCGATCACCGTCCCGGACTTGCCGCTCGAACAGCTGACGCCAGGCATGCGTAAGCAACGGCGGATCAGCCGGGGCCGCAATGTTGTCCGCTGCGCGGAAACCTCCGCGACCAGCTTCTGCCGCCAAGACAAGTCAGCCCTCGCGTGACGCGAGACGTAAATCGTCATGCCGACCTCCCCCAGCAAACAGATGAACGGTGGGCTCGCCGGAACAAGACGAGCCCACCGCCGCACCTCGGCGGCTGAAAGGAGGCCGCCGGTCACCCGCCCGCGCAGCCCCGATGGCGGTACGCAGGCGGGGAAGACGCCGAGACGGATGGGTCCAGGGCGGTCCGACTCGGCCGCCCAGGCCGCGCTTCGGTGCGCCGGTCATCGATCCCTCCATCCGCAGCTCCCGGTCAGGAACCCCTGACACCGGCATCGACACACGCAGGTGGCCTGGGGTGAACTGAACGTAGGGGCGACCTGGATGAGGAACCGGGAAAATCCGTACCGGGTCCGGCGGTCATCGAAGGGCAAGGTGGACGGTGTGCGAGGGATGACAGACGACATGACGATCGGACAGCGCGTCGCCTTCTACCGGCGCCGGCGCGGGCTCTCCCAAGAGGTGCTGGCCGGCCTGGTCGGAAAGACACAGGAGTGGCTACGCAAGGTCGAGACGAACCGCGCCGACCTGGATCGCCTCTCCGTCATCCGCGCGATCGCCAAAGCCCTCGACGTGTCCCTCGGGGACCTGATCGGCGCACCGAGTCTGTTCGAGTGGTCCGACGACTCAGGTCGCGAAACCATTCCCGCATTGCGCGCCGCGCTCCACGACTACCGGCATCTCGCGCCCACGCTGGCCAGCCCGGCCGCCGCCGAGGCCCCCGCCCTACGTGAAATCGAGAGCGACGTCGCCGAGATCTGGACCGCCTACCAGCACTCGCGGTACGGCACCCTCGCCCGCCGCCTGCCCCACCTCATCCACGACTGCCTCACCGCCACGGAGGCTTACGACGGCGACGACGGCCAGCGCGCGCACGCAATGACCGCCTACGCCCACCAACTCGCCGCGCTGTTCCTCACCAAGCTCGGCGAAGGTGACCTCGCATGGACCGCCGCCAGCAGGGGACTGGCCGCGGCCAACGCCAGCGACGACCACGTCGTCATCGGCTCGCTCAGCCGTTCGGCCGCGCACTCCCTCGTCTCCATCGGCGAGTATGCCCAAGCCCGCGGTCTCGCCGCCACGGCGGCTCATTTCCTCGAACCACGGCTGACCCGGCCGACACCACAACTGCTGTCGGTCTACGGCAGCCTGCACCTTGTGTGCGCCCTCGCCGCCGCCCGGGACGACGACCGCGCCTCCGCCGAGACTCACATCATGGAGGCCGACGCCGCAGCGAGCCGGCTCGGCGCGGACGGCAACCACGTCTGGACCGCGTTCGGGCCGACCAACGTGGCGATCCACAAGACGACCGTGGCCATGGAACTCGGCGACGTGCAGCGGGCCATAGCCATCGGCGCCCCGCTCGACACCGCCGCCTTGCCCATCGAACGGCAGGTCCGCCACGCCATCGAAACCGCACGAGCCCTCGCCAGATGGAACCGCATCGACGACGCCCTCGGCGCACTCCTGGACGCGGAGCTCATCGGTCCCGACCAGGTGCGCTACCACCGGCTCTCCCGCGACCTCGTCCGGGACATCCTCACCCGCCCACGACCACCCCGATTGGCCGTCGAACTCAGCGAACGCATGGGCGTCCGATCGGGAGGGCCTCGCTGGTAGCCCCCAGGCTCAGATCAACCGGCTCGTGTAGCCGGCCGCTATCAGGCGCCCGAAGGCCGACCGCACCTCGTCCGGCATCTCCTGCGGGATCGCGAACCCGCGCTCCGCGTACACCTCGATCCGCTGGGTGTCGCCAACGAGCATGTCCACCACCCGCCGCAGATCACCGATGCTGCGCACGTAGTCGTCAAGGTCCAGGGGATTCGACGCACACACGACCTCGACCTCTGGCCAGATCCGCTTACACGTGGCGTAGGCCCGGCGTTGCTGGTACGGCCGCGACATGATCAACACTGACCGCACCTGGATCTCCCGCTCAGCCAGGAGCTGGCGCGAGAACTCCAGGTTCTCTGCCGTGTTCGTCGCACGCGGCTCCACGAGAATCAACTCCGCCGGCACGCCCTGCTCGACCGCGTACTCCCGGTAGTGCACCGCTTCTCCACGCGGGAACCGCTTGACCGTTGTCGGCGCGTTCGCACCGGTGAACACGATCCAGGGATACAGCCCTTCGCGGAACAGGCGCGTCGCGATCACCGCGACGCCGAGGTCATGACTGCCCAGCCCGATCCCCACGTCACATGGCCGCAACTCGTGATGCATATCGTGGTAGCGCCACAGCGTCTCCACGTCCGCCCGAATCTCATCGGGGATCGCTGGGGCGGGCGCGGTCGTATCCCGGTCCATCAGCGCCAGCTAAGCAGGACCGTCACCGGTTCCCCTCGGCGGACCTTCCAAGGGCCGCCAGGCCCGCCCTCGCCACCTCAAGAGGAACGACAGCGGCGACCGGCTCGTCTCGCTCACTCAGGTAGACGACCTGCCCCTCCCGCACGCTCCGCAGCAGCTCAGGCAGCACAGCCGACACCGGGAGGTCATCAGGCGTGGCATAGGTCCGGTCCGCACTGGGTTCCCTCATGCCGCCAGCGTAGGGGTAGGGAGACGGCAAGGCGACGCTGACTCCACGCAAGAAGCCACTGAGCCTGGCCCAGATGAACGCAATGGCGACGACTCAAGCATCCAGCGCAGCGAAATCAGGCGCCGACGTCGATGAGGCGGCGCCTGCCTTCCTCACCAGCCACCCGCCACACCTGATCATCCGGCCAGTGGCGACACAACGAATCTCTCGTGGTCAAGGCGACAGGCGTCCGCAGAGGCTCACGGACCAGGTCGGCCAGCAACTGGTCCTCCCGGTCTGCGTCCTGAGCGATCACCAGCACGCCACCGACCGGCACTACTCGGTCGGCACGCCAATAGCCGGTCAGCAGCCCACCAGGTCCCGACGTCCCCGTCTCATAATCGGCAATCCTGTCGGCGGCTGGGCCATGATCAACGTGCACCAGGAACCGTAGACACTGCCCATCCTCCAGCCAGACGCCGTAGCCGTCGGCCCGCAGGTGCGCCAGGTCGTGCTGGCGCAGCCATGCCGAGGTCTCCATGGTTGCCAGCCACTGGAACAGCTCGCACCGCCCCGGGTTCCGCCGCGACACCTCGACCAACGGCAGGAACAGCAGGGCACCCGCCAAGCTCGGACGCCGCCAGCCCAGTTGCAGAGGCACCGGCCGTCCTGACGCCGCCAGATCGCGGCGGAGCACCTCGACGCCCTCGACCGTGACCTCGTACCACCAGGTATGCGTGCGGTCCTCCTCCGAGCGCCTACGACGTACCAGCCCTGCCTCGTGCAGCCAGGCCAGGTCCCGGTGGGCCGTCAGTCTCGACACGTCACAGACCAACGCCACGTCCAGCGTCGACGTCGAACCGTGCTGCGCCAGGAACGACAGGATCCGCCAGCGCCGTGGCGACAACCGCCGCACGGCCGCATGGTCACCCATCCCCCGATGATCCCTCGACACACCGGCAGTCGGACACACGGTTTCGCCCGCGACGGAGAGTGATCAGTGAACCGACTTCCGGCCCTGTCACGCCGGAACAATCACCGCCAGAACCGACGCGCTCGGCAGCTGTCAGGCGAAGCCCTGTCGCCGCCGTGCGAGCACCCGCGTCTTCAAAACGGGGTTTTGGGGCCGATTTTGGAGATCACTGTTCAAACAATCAGCCGAAGAGCTTAGGCCGAAAGTCGCCATACGGGCAAAACCGACCACCGCTAGTTGATCTCTAGGAACTGGCCGTGCCCCGGTAACGATCATCATGAGAGGGCGGCCCAAGGCCGGGCCTCGCCAACCCAAAGGAGACGCGCCGCCGCGTCGGGGCCGCCACGACGACCATCACCGACAGCGACGCCGAAGCCCCCAACCGCCGGCAGGGCCGGGAGCACCACGGCGGGCCAGAGCGCGCGGGCCTGAGCCAAGCGACCCATGCGTCCACGATCACGGCACCGCGTCCACCGCCGACCGGAACGGTCCCACCGCTCCCGAGCACCCACCGAGCACCCAGCCATCGCCATGAATATAGAAAAGGCTCTGACCCGATGGAGAACCACCAGGTCAGAGCCACTATCACCTGTGCGCCGCCAGGGACTCGAACCCCGAACCCGCGGATTAAGAGTCCGCTGCTCTGCCAGTTGAGCTAGCGGCGCTCGCTGGCAACGGGGAGAACACTAGCACGGCCCTCAGCCCGGGCTCCAATCCGATCCCCGGCTCCCCTCTTCGGTCACGCTTTCCGGGCGTAACCACCTAAATCCGCTGGCGATGGCGGCTGCGGGCGGTACCACATGGGTGCCGTGCGGCACGATGTGCGCCAGGTACGCGAGAACAGAGGTGGGAATGGGCAGGT
This sequence comes from Micromonospora sp. B11E3, assembly GCF_039871625.1. NCBI lineage: Bacteria > Bacillati > Actinomycetota > Actinomycetes > Micromonosporales > Micromonosporaceae > Micromonospora > Micromonospora sp. B11E3. Next base: position 5,829 of record NZ_JBDPMC010000070.1, read on the forward strand.
TCGCGCGGGCCGGGGCGATGGTGGGCGCCCTGACCCTGATGGCGTCGCTGGCACTCACGGGGTGCACGGACGACCAGAAGAAGCCGGAGTTCGTCGGCGGCGCCTCAGCCGGCGGCGGCAGCGCCTCTCCGGAGACAGGGGCGGCGCCTGACGGCGCACCCACGAGCGGTCCGGCGCTCGCGGTCAGCCCCGCGGACGGGTCGCAGAACCGGCCCGTCAGCACGGAGATCTCCGCGGAGATCCCGAACGGCGGCAAGGCGACCGAGGTCACCCTCACCAGCGCGAGTGGCGCCAAGGTCGAGGGGCGGTGGCGCGCCGACGGCACCTCGTGGGTGCCGAACAGCCCCCTGAAGTACGGCACCCGCTACACGGCCACCGTCACCGCGGCCGGTGAGGGTGGCGACGTCCGGCAGGGCACGAGCACGTTCACGACGATGGCCAAGCCGAAGTCGATGATCACCTCGGGGCTCTACCTGTTCAGTGACAGGACGTACGGCGTGGCCATGCCGGTGGTCACCGAGTTCCACCCGGGCATCCCCAAGAAGGATCGGGCCGCCGTGCAGAAGCGGATGTTCGTCCGGACCGACCCGCCGCAGCCGGGGGCCTGGCACTGGGTGGACAACGGTACGCAGGCCTATTACCGGGCGCCGAAGTACTGGAAGCCCGGCACCACGATCACCGTACGGATCGCGCTGGCCGGCATCCCGCTCAGCAACGGCAAGTACGGCAACGTCGACCGGAGCGCCACCGCCAAGATCGGCCGGGCGTTCGAGATGAAGGTCGACAACGCCACCAAGAGGATGACCGTCTACCAGGACGGCAACCTCATCCGCACCATCCCGGTGAGCCTGGGCAAGAAGAGCACCCCGTCCTCCAGCGGCACGATGGTCGTCATGGAGAAGAAGGAGTCGACGGTCTTCGACACCCGGGACGACCCGAACCCGGCCAACCGGTACGTCACGGACATCGAGTTCGCCCAGCGGCTGACCTGGGGCGGCGAGTACATCCACGCGGCGCCCTGGTCGGAGCACGTACAGGGGCGGCAGAACGTCTCGCACGGCTGCGTCAACGTCTCCATGGCGCAGGCGAAGTGGCTGTTCTCCCAGACGAAGATCGGTGACCCCATCACCATCAAGGGGACTGAGCGCAAGCTCGCCCCGGGCAACGGCTGGACGGCCTGGAGCCTGAGCTGGTCGCAGTTCGTCAAGGGCAGCGCGCTGCCGGTGCCGAAGGGCGGCTCCGGTCCGGCCCTGGCCTGACCCGCGCAACGCACAGGGGCGGGGCGCCCGGATCCGGGCGCCCCGCCTCTGCCGTACCCAAGCGGCACCCCGGCTTCTATCCACATTCGGACACCGCGGTCCGCGTGTTTCACTTCACCCCCGGAAACGGGTACCTGTTCCTGTGCGTCAGTGAGAGACGATGAGGAACCGGGGCATCACGACTGCGAGGGAACCATGCGCGCAACCCATGATCGGCTGATCCGGCGCGGAGGTCGCCGGCGCCTGTTCGCGGCGGGCGTGCTCGCCGCCGCGCTGGCGCTCACCTCCGCCTGCACCGACGGCGACGGAGGCAAGTCGCCGGGCTGGCAGGGCGGTGGCGGAGAGGGCACACCGAAGGCGACCGCCACCATCACCGAGCCCGCCGCCGACGCCAAGGACGTGCCGGCGTCCACCGGCATCGCCTTCACCACGAAGGACGCCAAGGACACCACCGTCGAGCTGAAGGACTCCGCCGGCGAGGCCGTCGAGGGCACGCTGTCCACGGACGGCAAGAGCTGGCTGCCCAAGGGCGCCCTGAAGTACGGCGAGACGTACACCGCCACCGTCAGCGCGACCGGCGACGACGGCAAGCCCGCGAGCGCGACCAGCACCTTCACGACCATGGCCAAGCCGACCAAGCAGATCCGGATCAGCAGCTTCCTGGGCGACGGCCAGGTCGTCGGCGTCGGGATGCCGCTGATCGTCAAGTTCAGCCGCGCCATCCCCGAGGACTACCGCGACGACGTGCAGCGCCGGATGACGGTGACCTCCACGCCCGCGCAGGAGGGGATCTGGCACTGGGCCAGCCCCACCGAGATCCGGTACCGGCCGAAGGAGTTCTGGAAGGCCGGCAGCACCATCACGTACCGCGTCCAGGCCGGCGGCCTCCCCCTCGGCAGCGGCTGGTACGGCCGGGCCGACCTGACGGTCGACATCAAGACCGGCCCTGCGCTGATCATGACGGTCGACAACAAGACCAAGCGAATGACGATCACCAAGGACGGCAAGGTGATCAAGACCCTGCCGGTCAGCCTCGGCAAGAAGAGCACCCCGTCGTCCAGCGGCACGATGGTGGTCATCGAGAAGCTGCGAAAGACCGTCTTCGACACCTTCGAGGAACTGGGCCCCGAGGAGGGCTACCGCACGAAGATCGACTACGCCCAGCGGCTCACCTGGGGCGGCGAGTTCATCCACGCCGCCCCGTGGTCGGAGGGGGTGCAGGGCCGCGTCAACGTCTCGCACGGCTGCGTGAACGTCTCGATGAAGGACGGCGCCTGGCTGTTCGACAACACCCGCGTCGGTGACCCGATCACCGTCAAGGGCACCGAGCGCAAGCTCGCCAACGGCAACGGCTGGACCGACTGGAACATGAGCTGGGACGAGTACGTCAAGGGCAGCGCCCTGCCGTACGACCCGGACGCCGCCGCCAGCCCGAGCGCCGAGGCCACCCCCGACGACGCCGGCGAGTCCCCCAGCGCCGAGCCGACCGCCTGACCGACATCCCGTACGCCGAAGGCCCCCTGGAGGGGGCCTTCGTGCGTCGGCCAGCTCGCCCCTCGCCGCCTGACCACCCCCGACGCAGAGCGCCCCCCGCACATCTTCGGCCGGCGGGGGGCGTTTTATCGCACCTCGGACGCAATTTGTATGGAACCTACAAAGGTTCTAGTGGGGTTTGGTGAGCACCCACACCTGATGAACCTGCCAGTAACCCGCACAGTCAAATCCATGCACGATGGTGCGTTCGGGCAGGAAGGACGCAGCCGTGCACAGACAGTGCAGGCGAGTGGAAGGTGTGAAAAATGATCTTCAACTACTTCGCTACCGGCAGGCGCCTCTTCGTTCTGGGCTTGGCGCTGTTGGCGACGATCACATCAGCCTTGGGGGTCTACATGTACGCCTACTTCCGCTTCGTTGGGGAGTACGCCCAGGCAAACCCCTTGGGTCTGCGGGGGCTGACGCTGGTGATAGCGGGGGGTGCGCTTCCCCTGAGCGGGGTCTTCCTGGCAGTCGGCAGGATGCTGGGAGGCAAGGATGGGGTGGCAGCAATCCTCAAGGCACGTAACGACAACCCGGGCATACGGAAGGGCAGCAACAGGGAGGCTGCCGGGCAGGACGACGGCCCGGAGCCGGGCGTCCGCAAGCCGAGGCGCCGCTCAGCACGCCGACGCTTCCGGTCCTGACGCGCTCTCCGTCGGTGGCGGCCCGCCCCGTCCCTGCATGGAGGACGGGGCGGGTCACTGCTGTTCTGGCTATGAGAGCCGTGCAGCCAGGCGGAGGGGATCGCTCGGCGCGAGGAAGGCGGCCGGAGCTGATCTCCCCTACATGCCCCCTATGACACGTCAGGCCCCCTCACCCGAGGGGGCCTGACGTGCTGTGGATGAGATCCACAACCGGGGTGACTGATGGGAATTGAACCCACGACAACCGGGACCACAACCCGGTGCTCTGCCAACTGAGCTACAGCCACCATGCTCTCCGACCGGCATGGCCGGGCGGCGCGGACTAATAATAGCCACACCCCCGCCCTCCCCGTCCACCGGGTTCCCTCGGCCCCGACGACGCCCGAGCCCCCGGATGGTAGATTTTGGTGCGAATCGGCCTTGAGGGGCCGATTCGCACCAGGACCTCGACCAGCGACGGCCGACACGGGGCGCTGGCCGTCCAAGGCAGCGGCGGCGGGGGTACGTCCGGCGGTCGCTAGGACGAGGCGATGGTGGGGTCCGCACCGGGGTCGCCCGCCTGCTGCAACTCCTCCTCGAACATGACGAACGTCCGCCGCCTCAACCCCTTGACAAGGGCATCCTCCTCCGGACTCGGATATCTACGCTCTCGCATCTGCAAGTCGGCAATGGCTTTGATCGTCTCGTAGAGCGCAAATATGGGACCCTCACCGGAAAGGTAGTAACCGCGGTCGTGCTCGACAGTTTGAATGAACTCGTCGCGCGTCAACTGGTCAACGTCGCCCCCTTGCGGGAAGAGTAAAGTGTCGATCAAGTTGTTCACGGGCAGCCAACCGCCGGATTCTTTCGAGAGTCGCCAGGCAGCGACACCTCCGTCCGCCGTTTCCACCAGTTTCACCGGCGCGTCGTAATAACTGAAGAAGCCTGGCAGTGTGAGCCCTCTCGTTGAACTCATCACTCGGACGCCTCTCGAATCAGAAGGTGATGACATTCCAGAACGTTCCCTGCTCTCTGCGCAGCAACCCGTCACGCAGCCTGGCCAAATTCCGCTCTGGCAGCCCGCAGCATCGCCGAGGGTCGAAGGGTGAGGGAGGACCTCAGCGACCCGACTCGAATCGCGCCCTTACATGGTCCTCGCCCGGCATCGCGCCGCCCGTAATCCTTTCAGCAAGGAGCCGGGCCGCCCCCTCCTCCACCTCTTCGTACCGATCGAAATTTCGATAGTCGTCCAAAAACCTGAGGGCCGCGCCTGGATCGTACAGCCATGCACCGCTGCGGTGATTCCAGACCAAGGCATGACCATGAGCCACATCCATGATGAAGATGCCGGCCGCCGGCTCACTCTTGTCCGCGTTCCGATAAACCGCGTAGTATGTCAACACTTTCTTTCTCCAGGCGGATTTCCAACTGGTCGGAGATAGGAAAATCTCTTGAGGTCAGACCTAAACTCGACGTCACCGCAGAGAACGTCTTTCCCTCCCTTTCAAGCCAGTCCAGGTACTCGCGCCACAAATCACGGTTTTCCGCAATCCATTTTGCGAAGGTCGAATCCTTGGCCGGAAATCGCAATGAAAGACCTTCTGGAACCGCCTCTGGCATCCCACACTCACGATTGACAGAGAGCATCTTCAGGTAGGCGGTAACGCGCCGCTGCGCCGACTCGGCGCGCAGGCGGAGAATCTCGTAGACAGCATGAGTGCGGCGCCAAGCCTCACGGGAGGCATCAGTGTGCATCTGCAACTCGAACAGCTGACCAGAAGGCGAGCGCACCGTGCAGTTGAATCCGTAGAACCTGTTGCCACTCCGCCAGAAGTTCTTGCAGGAGGAATCCGGCACGTCGAAGCCGGAAAGGGCCAATTCGTTCAGAATCCACTCCAAGGCCTGGCGATACGAGCCGGGCCCCGGCATGGCGAACGAGAACCGCAGCACATCGTTCACGACACCAGCGAACTCTTCGACGGGCATTCCAACAAAGCCCGCCTCGTCCAAAAACTTGCGACTCAGCGATTCCAAACTCTTAATCCGGAACTCCACGTCACGGAGCTGGATTGGCCTGTCGAGACTGAGGGCTGCGGTCACTCGCCGACCGATGAGCTGCAACCTTGCCTGAACCGCGTCGGCTTCCCGCTGCGCCTTGTCGTAAACGTCCGTCAGCACCTGCCGCTCGTGGGGCGCCAACTGCGTCTGCGCATCAACGACAGGACCCGACTCGGATGGGTACAGACTGTCTTCGGGCAGTCCTGCCGGCTCGGCCAGCGACGGAGCCAGGGTCGGCTCGCCGAGCAGGTACACCCGGTTGACGTACAGTTCCTCATCCGAGGGATCGTCGGGGCCCGGCTGCCACTCGCGGCCCCTGTCCTCGGGCGCAGGCTCCGGCTCGACGAAGTCCTCGAACTGGCTGAACTGCCCCGGCGGCGCGCCCGGCACCGGCATGGGACGGCCGTCCGGGCCGAGGCACAACGCGTCGATATCCGTGACGTTGTGCCTGGCCGTCCAGCCGTTGTGGGTGTAGAGCGGCATGTCCGACACGCTGCCGCTCTGCGGGTCCAGGTAGAGCACGGACCCGTTCTGGTTCAGCGCGACCCAGGCGTGCGAGCCGCCACCCTCGTACGCGGTGACCAGGAACGCGTAGCTGCCGTGACCGCCGGCCCGCAGCTGGGCCTCGATGGTTCCGAACCCCCTGTTGACCGCCTTGCAGGTATCGCCCGGCGACCGGGCTGGGGCGTACTTGGCCAACTGCTGGAAGCGTCCGCCGGTGACCGCCTCCACGCGGCCCGGGCCGCCGATCTCACCCCCGAGTGGCCTGGTGATGTCCCCCTCGGCGTACGAGTCGAAGGTGCGGGGCGCGGAGACCCGGGGACGGCCGTGCACCCAGGTCTCGTACAGCGACAGGGTGCAGTCCAGGCAGTTGATCGCGCGGGTGGCGTCGGCGCTCGGACCGCCGTCGTTGGCCAGCCGGAACCAGCCGCCCCGCCGGGGATCGGCGGTCCGGAGGATCCGTCCGGCGGCGTCGCGGGGCATCGCCCGTTCGAGGTCGGACTGGTGCAGCGCCAGCGGCGGCCGCAGGCCGCCCCACTCCCCGTACCTGCGGGACCGGTCGATCGGCGGCGGATCGTCGTCACCCGTCAGCGCGGACGGGCCGCCGGGCTCCACCGTGGCGACGACGAGGGAGGGGTCGTCGGTGTTGATCCGCGAGAAGTCGTCCCAGTTGTCAATCTTGACGACCGGCGGGGCCACCCTGCCCTCCAGGACGGCGTCGGCCAGGTCCGTCTGCCGGTAGGACTCCCGCTCCCGCTCCCGGCCGCCCAGGACGAACTCGTCGGCGGCGCGGGTACGGCCTGCCTTTGCCAGGCTGTGCGCCTGGCCGATCAGCCAGCGAGCCTGCTTGTAGTAGTACTCGGCCTCCTTGCGGAGTTCCGTCGCGAGGTGGCGGCGGCGCTTGTCCTCGAACCACGCCCGCTGCCGCTCGAAGTAGTCCCGGTACCGGCGCCGGTCGAACGCCTCACGGTCGGCCGCCCACTTCGCCGCCCACCACTCGGGGGAGCGCGGCAGCGGGACGGCAGAGTCGGCGGACTCCGCAGAAGGCTGGGGCGTGGCCGGTCGCGGGTTCGGGTTCAGCGCCTCGAGCTTCGGAAACCGCGGCGGCACCGGCTCGCCCCTCGGGCCGGGCACGGGCTGCCCCGCCGACCCACTCGTGCTGAGCGGAGAGATCGGCGCAGACGCGGCCGTGCTTGGAACGGACGCCAAGGGAGACGCCGCCGAGGCATGCACAGTCCGCGCGCCGCTCGACGCCGTGCCGGCGGAAGGCCCACCGGCACCGGCTTCGACGCCGCCGGCGACCGGCCCCACGCCACTGGTGCCGGTCCCGACGCTGCCGGCGACCGACGCATTGGCACCGGCGAGCGGCCCCGTGCCGCCGACAACTGCCCCGGTGCCGGCGTCCGCTCCTCGGCCCGCAAGCTGCGCGACGTCTCCTGCTGCCAGCGACGAGAGAGCCGAGCGGGGGGCCTCGGTCACGGCAGGCGCCGCCTGGATGTCGACGGCGGACAGCACCGGCGACGACTCGAACAGACGCGCGTCGACCGGCGCTGACGACGCGGCGGCCCCGTCCCCGACGGTCGGCCCCGACAAGGGCTGCGGGCCCCCGCCGGCGTGGTCGAGCGAAGGCTTCCCGTCCGCCGCCTGCGACGAGCCGAGCCCCTGGTCGGCGCCACCGGCCCCGGCATGCACCGCGTCGGTGGGCGTCCGCCCGTCGTCGCGCCCCGGCGGGCTGCCGCTCCCGGACGCATCCAGCCCGGCGTACGCGGTATCGACGCGCTCCTGAGCCGACGGTGCCGGGGCGACGGCGGCATCCGGCGGGACGGCGAGGTCCGGCGGGACGGGGAGGTCCGGCGGGGCGAGGGGCGCCCCGGCGAGGGCGGCCATCCGCGCGTCGAGCCTGGCGTGCAGCGCCACGTCGGCCTGGCCGGTGGCCGACCCGGTCGCACCCGACGCCGCCGCCCGGGCCGCGTCCTCCAGCGAGACCAGGCCCTGACCCGTGGCGAGGCCGGCGGCCTGCTCCGCGATCACCTCGCCGCTCATCTCCCGGCCGAAGTGCTCGCCCATCCGCGCCGCCCGCCCGGTGGCGTGCCGGCCGAGGCCCGCCAACGGCGCCGCCGCTCCGCCGGCCGCACCGCCCAGGGCCGACATACCGATGTCCGTCACGTCCAGGCCGTGGCGACGACCGGTGGAGTTCTGGTACGCCTGCGTGGCGAGCGTCACCCCGGACTCCTGGGCCGCCTCCTCCAGTCCGCCAAGCGCCGCCTTCCGGGCCAGGCCCCGCATGCCACGCTCGGCCACCTGCTTGGCGGCGCGCTCGCCGGCCTCCTTCAGCCCCCGCCTGAGCGACTTGCGGGCCAACTGCGCCATCAGCCGCTTGAAGATCTGCTGGACGACGACACGCGTGGCGGCGATGGCGGCGCCGGCAGCGGGCGAGGCTGCCCCAGCGGTGAGCACGGCCGCCACCGCGAGCGCGAGCAACTCGACGACCAGGATGCCCAGCTCGATCCAGACCTCGAGCTTCGCGCCCTCGATGTCACAGCCGCACTCCTCGACCAGCCGGCCGAGGTCGGTGCTGACGGCGAGCAGGACCGGCAGGGGCGCCTCGTCGCCCTCGGCCACCCGACGCCAGGCCGCGTCGAACGCCTCGGCGACCGCCCCGACACCGCCGAACCCGCCGCGCACCTCGCCGACGGCGGCGATCGCGTCATCGCGCGGGCCCGCCAGGGCGGCGGCCACGTCGTACCACTGGTCGGCGAGGTCCCAGACCGCGCGCTCGTTGCCCTCCGGCCACTCCACCCCGACCACCCAGTCGAGGGCCTCGTAGACCCAACCGGGCAGTTCCCAGGGCGAGTAGTCGAGCGGATGCGGGATCGGGCTCGGGAGCAGGCTCACGGGCGTCCTCGGCGGTCGTCAGTGCCCGGCGGGCCGCTGGTCGGCGACCCGGCCGAGCCGGCCGGCGCTCCGCGCGTCCGCCTGCAGGGCGTTGTCCACCGACCGCACCACGTCCGTGCCGAGGTGCTCGATCGCCCGACCGACGCCCGACCAGGCCCGCAGCAGCGTCTCCTCGAACCCCCGGTACTGCTTCTCGAACGCCGCGCCGATGTCGTCCCGGCCCCACGGCCGGGCCGCGCTGGCCGCCGCGATGGCCCCGCCCACCTGCCCGCGCCGGGCGGTGAGCGCCTCGCCGGCCAGGCTCAGGTCGGTGCCGCCCCGCCGGGCACGGCCCGGGTCGAGCCAGAGCTGCCCCTCGGTCATGGCGTCACTCCCCCCGCCGCATGACCGCGTCGGCCCGCCCCAGCAGGGCGCCGAAGTCTCCGGTGCGAAGGAACTCCGCCGAGCCCGACCCGGCCGGCAGGTAGCCCGCGACCAGCTCCTGGGTGGCCGTGACCGCGGCGGCGGTGGCCCGGTGCACAGTGGACGTGATCTTCCGGCTCAGCGCCTTGGCGTCCCGTTCCTGGAAGACGGACGGCTCGACGTCGACCGAGATGAGTTCGCCGCGGGCCCCCACCACGGCGGTGACCTGCCCGTCGTCGGAGCGTTCGGTGACGCGCAACTGTGCGAGCCGGGTCTGGAGTTCGTCCAGTCCGGAGCGCAGCTGTCGATACTGCCCGAACACCTCGTCGAACCGGGCCCGCAGCGCCCGGTTGGCGTCCCGGTCCGCCCTCTCGACCACGCCACCCTCCCGTCACCGTCAGTACGGCAGACCATACCCGGCGCCACGGATTCCGTGGGGTCCGGTAACTTCAGGTGGGTGATCGATCGTCGCCAGGCCGAACAGCTCGCCACCGTCTGGGCCCAGCGGGACTCGCAGCGCCTCGGGCGCGAGTGCGCCCCGTTGGTCGAGGAGTTCGACCTGGGGTACCTGATCACATCCACTGTGGCCGCCGCGGCCGCCGTGCCGCCCGGCGACCTGCCCACCGTGGTCGTGGACAAGGAGACCGGCGAGGTCTCCAGCTGGCCGCGGCTGCCGTTCCCGGCGGTGCGCGAGATGTACCGGCGCAGCCGTCCGGCGCAGCCCGTGCCGCGCACGGTGGACCCGGCGAGTCAACTGCTCCGCGAGGTGCGGCGGCTGCCCACGCCCGGCGTCGCCGCCCACCTGACGGTGGAGGGCCACGTGTACGTCGGCCGGGGCGCGAAGGGCGACGTCGAGCTGCGGCACCACCCGCTGGTCCGCGCCCACCTCGACTCGCTGCCCCCCGGCCGCCTGGCGCGCGGCGGGGACCGGCACGCGGAGGTGGTCGTCGTGTCGGACGTGCTGCACGCGTACGACCACCGCCGGGCGGCCGACGGCCAGCCGCCGCTGACGCTGGACGACGCGCGCGCCCTCTTCGAGACCTCGCGGCTGGAGGTCTACCGGGTACGCGAGCCCGGCGACCCGGCGGGCGGCCCGGCCGAGCGGCCCTGCGACTCCTGCGTGAACTTTTTGGTGTACTTCCACGCCCTGCACTGGACCGACCTGGCGTACACGGAGGTGATGCGTCCGCGCCCGCTGCCCCCGGTCCACCCCGGCCGGTTCCCCGAGGAGGTGGGCCACGCGCTGATGGACGGTGGTTGGGAGGACACGAACCTGAACGCGGGCATGGCCGCGGGGGCCATCGAGGAGACCTGCGCCGTGACCAGCCGCCTGCACCGGCACGAGCCCTTCCCCGCCGCCGAGGCCGCGTTGACCGCGTTCCCGGCGGTCTTCCCTCGCCGGCGGGGCCCCGGCCGCCAGGTCTGGATCAGCCGCTTCCACACCGACCCCACAGAGTCGGCGCATTCAGCCGACACGCTGGCCGACTTCGGCACCCTCCTGGGCACGCGCCTGTTCCCGATCGGCGGGGAGGGCCGGGACAGCATCTTCGCGGTGGACGAGCACGGCCGCGTCTTCGCGCTGGACCAGGCCGGCGAGTGGTTCCTCGGCGAGGACATCGACGCCGCCCTGACCACCCTGCTGCTCGGCCTGGCCCCGCCCCGCGTACGCGACGACGGCACCTGGTGAGTGCCGCCGTCAGAGCTCCAGGCCGGTGAGGACCATGACCCGCGGCTCGGTGTAGTCGTCCATCGCGCTGCGCAGGCCCTCGCGCCCGACGCCGCTGCCCTTCACGCCCCCGTACGGCATCTGGTCGGTCCGGTACGACGGCACGTCCCCGATGATCACCCCGCCCACCTGCAGCGCCCGGTGGGCGGCGAACGCCACGTCCAGCCGGTGGGTGAACACGCCGGCCTGCAGCCCGTACGCCGAGTCGTTCACGGCGACGAAGGCGGCCCTGTCGCTCTCGACGGGGGCGACCACCAGCACCGGCCCGAACACCTCCTCGGCGTAGACCTTGGCGTCGCCGGGCACTCCGCTCAGCACCGTCGGCGGGTAGGTCGCGCCGTCGCGCCGCCCGCCGACCTCGATCGTCGCCCCCGCCGTCACCGCCTCGTCGACCCACGCCTCGACGCGCTCGGCGGCCTCGACGGAAACCAGCGGCCCGACGTCGGTGTGCTCGTCGGACGGGTCGCCGCCGCGCAGCGCCTGCACCGACGCGACCAGCCGGGGCAGGAAACCGTCGTACAGCCACTCGTGCACGTACACGCGCTGGACCGCGATGCACGACTGCCCGGCCTGGTAGTTGGAGAACGTCGCGATGCGGTGGGCCGCGAAGGTGAGGTCCTCGTCGGACGCCCAGTCCTCGCAGATCACCGCCGCCGCGTTGCCGCCCAGCTCCAGGGTGACGTGTTTCTCGGGCACCGACCGGCGGATGGCCGCGCCGACCGACCCGGAGCCGGTGAACGACACCACGGGCAGCCGGGGGTCGGCCACCAGCTCGGCGGCCCGCTCGTTGGGCAGCGGCAGCACCGAGAACATGCCCTCGGGCAGGTCGGTCTCGGCCAGGAGCTCGCCGAGCAGCAGCGCCGACAGGGGCGTCGCCGGGGCCGGTTTCACGACGATCGGGGCGCCGACCGCGATCGCCGGGGCGACCTTGTGCGCGACCAGGTTCAGCGGGAAGTTGAACGGCGCGATCCCCAGCACGGGGCCACGGGGCACCCGCCGCACGACCGCGATCCGCCCGGTCGAGGCCGGGTCGGTGTCGAGGCGCTGCAGCTCGCCGGAGAACCGCCGGGCCTCCTCCGCCGCCCAGCGGAACGTGGACACCGCCCGTCCCACCTCGGCCCGCGCCCACTTGATCGGCTTGCCGTTCTCGGCGGTGATCAGCCGGGCCACCTCCTCGGCCCGCTCGCCGAGCCGCCGGGACACGTGGTCCAGGGCCGCCGCGCGGGCGTGCGCGGGCAGGGCCGCGGCCTGGTCGGCCACGCCGGCCGCCGCAGCGACCGCGGCCTCGACCTGGTCGGCCGTGGCGAGGGTGGTACGCCCCACCGTCCCGCCGTCGTACGGATGGGTGACGGTCAGCTCGCCCTCGCCGTGTGCGGGGCGGCCGGCGACGAAGAAGGCTCTCGGCTCCACACCTCCGCAGCCTAGACGACGCACACCTACACGGAAACGGTCGTGCAAGCCCTTGTCTGCCTCGGATTCAGTAGTCAAGATGGCAATCAGACTTCGATAACCTCCGCCGACCTCATCCCGGCCACCCTCACGGAGATCCAATGAGTGACCAGCACCAGCTGCGCAACTTCGTCAAGGGCGAATACGTCGCCCCGGTGGACGGCGGGTACGCCGACCTGATCGACCCGTGCACCGGCGAGGTGTTCGCCCAGGCGCCCGTCTCCGGGGCGGCGGACGTGGACGCGGCCATGCGCGCGGCCGCCGCCGCGTTCGAGAGCTGGCGGGATGCCACGCCCGCCGAGCGGCAGAAGGCGCTGCTGCGGATCGCCGACGCGGTCGAGTCCCGGGCGGCCGAGCTGGTCGACGCGGAGGTGCGCAACACGGGCAAGCCGCGTCAGCTCACCGCCGAGGAGGAGCTGCCACCCGCGGTCGACCAGCTCCGCTTCTTCGCCGGCGCGGCCCGGCTGCTGGAGGGACGCTCGGCCGGCGAGTACATGCGGGGGCACACCTCGTACGTGCGGCGCGAGCCGATCGGCGTCTGCGCGCAGGTCACCCCGTGGAACTACCCCCTGATGATGGCGGTCTGGAAGATCGCCCCGGCGCTCGCGGCAGGCAACACGGTGGTGCTCAAGCCGTCGGACACCACGCCGGTGTCGACGCTGCTGCTGGCCGAGATCGCCGCGGAGTTCCTCCCGCCGGGGGTGTTCAACGTGGTCTGCGGCGACCGGGACACCGGTCGTACCCTCGTGGCGCACCCGACCCCGCAGCTGGTGTCGATCACCGGCTCGACCCGCGCGGGCATGGAGGTCGCCTCCGCCGCCGCGCCGGACCTCAAGCGGACCCACCTGGAGCTGGGCGGCAAGGCCCCGGTGGTGGTCTTCGACGACGCGGACGTGGCGGCGGCGGCGGAGGCCATCGCGGTGGGCGGCTACTTCAACGCCGGCCAGGACTGCACGGCGGCGACCCGGGTGCTCGTCGGCCCGGGCGCGCACGACGACTTCGTGGCCGCCCTCGCCGAGCAGGCCCGCAACACGAGGACGGGCGCGCCGGACGACGAGGACGTCCTGTACGGCCCGCTGAACAACGCCAACCAGTTGGCCCGGGTCAGCGGCTTCGTCGACCGGTTGCCCGACCACGCGGAGATCCGGACCGGCGGCTCGCGGCTCGGCGAGCGCGGGTACTTCTTCGCCCCGACCGTGGTCTCCGGCGTCCGGCAGGGCGACGAGATCGTCCAGGACGAGGTGTTCGGCCCGGTCATCACGGTGCAGCGGTTCTCCGCCGAGGACGAGGCGGTGCGCTGGGCAAACGGTGTCGACTACGGCCTGTCCGCCTCGGTGTGGACGCGCGACCACGGCCGGGCGATGCGGATGACCCGCCGGCTGGACTTCGGCTGCGTCTGGGTGAACACCCACATCCCGCTCGTCGCCGAGATGCCGCACGGCGGATTCAAGTACTCCGGGCACGGCAAGGACCTGTCGGCCTACAGCCTGGAGGACTACACCCGGATCAAGCACGTCATGCACAACATCGAGGGCTGACCTATGCGCGCATCCTCGGAGGAACTGCACAAGCGGCGGGGCGCCGCCGTCGCGCGGGGCGTCGGCAGCGTCGTGTCCGCGTACGTGGACCGGGCGGGCGGCGGCACCATCACCGACGTCGACGGGCGGGAGTGGATCGACTTCGCCTCCGGCATCGCCGTGACCAACGTGGGCAACTCCGCCCCCCGCGTCGTCGAGGCGGTACGCGCCCAGGTCGAGCGCTTCACCCACACCTGCTTCATGGTCGCCCCGTACGAGTCGTACGTGGCGGTGTGCGAGCAGCTCAACGCGCTGACGCCGGGGAGCTTCGAGAAGCGCTCGGCGCTGTTCAACTCCGGCGCGGAGGCGGTGGAGAACGCCGTGAAGATCGCCCGGCACGCGACGGGACGGCCGGCGGTGGTGGTGTTCGACCACGCGTACCACGGCCGGACCAACCTGACCATGGCGCTGACGGCGAAGAACATGCCGTACAAGCACCGGTTCGGGCCGTTCGCCGGGGAGGTCTACCGGGTGCCGATGTCGTACCCGCTGCGCGACGGCGGCCTGTCCGGGCCGGAGGCGGCGGCGCGGGCCATCGAGACGGTCGAGAAGCAGGTCGGGGCGGAGAACGTCGCCGCGCTGATCGTCGAGCCGATCCAGGGCGAGGGCGGCTTCGTCGTACCGGCCGAGGGGTTCCTGCCCGCGCTGCGCGAGTGGGCGACGGCGGCCGGGGTGGTCTTCGTCGCCGACGAGATCCAGACCGGCTTCTGCCGGACCGGGGACTGGTTCGCCTGCGAGCACGAGGGCGTGGTGCCGGACCTGGTCACCCTGGCGAAGGGCATCGCGGGCGGCCTGCCGCTGGCCGCGGTGACCGGCCGGGCCGACCTGATGGACGCGGTGCACGTGGGCGGCCTCGGCGGCACGTACGGCGGCAACCCGATCGCCTGCGCGGCGGCGCTGGCCGCCATCGAGACCATGCACGAGCTGGACCTGGCCGCCGCCGCCCGCCGGATCGGGGCGACGATGCAGGCCAGCCTGCGCGAGATCGCCGCCCGTGACCCGCGCGTCGCCGAGGTACGCGGCCGGGGCGCGATGCAAGCCGTGGAGCTGGTCCAGCCGGGCACCCTGACCCCGGACCCGGCCGCGGCGGCGGCGGTCTCGGCGGCCTGCCACGCCGCCGGCCTGCTCACCCTGACCTGCGGCACGTACGGCAACGTGCTGCGCTTCCTGCCTCCGCTGGTCATCTCCGACGACGAGCTGTCCCGGGGCCTGGACATCCTGGACGCGGCGTTCGGCTGACCCCCCGGTCAACCCGAGTTTGTGGCGCACCGTTCGTCGGTGGGTAGGCCGCGCGCCGCCTCCTCGGTCAGCTCCGAGGGCCCTTCCTTGTCGCGGCTTGGCGGATCGGGGTGAGGTGGGTCACCATGGGCGGGAGGAGGTCGGTGGTGGCTGACCCGTGGCTCGCCCTGGAATTCGGTGCCGATCCGGCGGAGCGGATCGCGCAGGTCGGTGCTGCTCACGAAGCGTTCCTCGCCCGCGGTAAGGCGCCGGAGCGCGTCCGCGAGGTGGTCCGGCGGTCCTGGGAGCGGTCCGCATTACTCGACCCGGAGGCCACCGCCCCGGTCGACCTCACCGACGACGCGCTGGAGAGCTACCGGGCGGCGCACCCCCTCGCGCGGGTGCTGCCGCTCTTCCGCGACCTGCTCGGCGGCATCGCCGTCGACGGCGCGCACCTGATGGCGGTCTGCGACGCGGACGGGCGGCTGCTCTGGGTGGAGGGCCATCCAGGGGTGCTCCGGCACGCCGAGCGGATGAACTTCGTGCCCGGCGCCCGCTGGGACGAGACCCACGCCGGCACCAACGCTCCCGGCACCGCCCTCGCCGTCAACCACAGTGTGCAGATCTTCGCAACCGAGCACTTCGTCCGGCCGGTACAGCGCTGGACCTGCGCCGCCGCCCCGATCCACGACCCGGCCACCGGCCGGCTGCTCGGCGCGGTCGACATCACCGGCGGCGACCACCTGGCCAACCCGCAGAGCCTCGCCCTGGTCCGGGCCACCGCCCGGGCCGCCGAGGCGTTCCTGGCCAACACCGCACCGGCCGAACCCGGCGTGGTGCACGTCGCCGCGCTCGGCCGCGACGAGGCGGAGCTGCGCGTGGGCGGCCGGCGCATCCGGCTCGGCCGGCGGCACAGCGAGCTGCTGGTGCTGCTGGTCGACCACCCCGAGGGGCGCACCGGCGAACAACTCGGCCTCGACCTCTACGGCGACGACCGGCTGCGCCCGGTCACCCTGCGCGCCGAACTGTCCCGGCTGCGCCGGGCGCTCGGCGAGGAGCTGCTCGACTCCCGCCCGTACCGGCTGCGGCCGACCGTGCGGGCGGACTTCCGCACCGTCACGGAGCTGCTGCAACGCGGTGATCCGGCGGGGGCGCTGCGGGCGTACCCCGGGCCGTTGCTGCCCGGGTCGGACGCGCCGGGAGTGGCACGCCTGCGCCGGCTGGTCGACGGGCAGCTCCGCGCGGCCGTGCTGGCCGGCGCGGACCCGGCGCTGCTCGCGGCCTGGACCGCGACGCCTGCCGGCGCCGACGATCTCACCGCCTGGCAGGCCCTGGCGCGGGCGCTGCCGCCGGGCGCGCCCCGCCGGCCGCTCGCCGTCGCGCGGGCCCGCCAGCTCGCCGAGGAGTACGACCTGCCGCGCGCAACGTCCCTGCAACGTCGCTGAAACTAACGTCCCCCGCCATCCACCACGAACGGACGGCGGAGGTACCCATGGCGCGCTACGACGCCCCCACCCACTGGCAGTCCCGCTACGACCACTTCATCGGCGGCGAGTACGTGAAGCCGCACCGCGGCCGGTACTTCGAGAACCCCAGCCCGGTGACCGGGCAGACCTTCTGCGAGGTGGCCCGGGGCACCGCCGAGGACGTCGAGAAGGCCCTCGACGCCGCGCACGGCGCGGCCGACGCCTGGGGTCGCACCTCGGTCGCCGACCGGGCGGTCGTCCTCAACAAGATCGCCGACCGGATGCAGGAGAACCTGGAATCCCTCGCGGTAGCCGAGACCTGGGAGAACGGCAAGCCGGTACGGGAGACGCTGGCCGCCGACATCCCCCTCGCGATCGACCACTTCCGCTACTTCGCCGGGGCGATCCGGGCCCAGGAGGGCTCCCTCGGCGAACTCGACGACGACACCGTGGCGTACCACTTCCACGAGCCGCTCGGGGTGGTCGGGCAGATCATCCCGTGGAACTTCCCGCTGCTCATGGCGACCTGGAAGCTCGCCCCGGCCCTCGCGGCCGGCAACACGGTGGTGCTCAAGCCCGCCGAGCAGACCCCGGCCTCGATCCACTACCTGCTCTCGCTCATCGCCGACCTGCTCCCGCCGGGCGTGCTCAACGTCGTCAACGGCTTCGGCGTCGAGGCGGGCAAGCCGCTTGCCTCCTCGCCCCGGGTGGCGAAGGTGGCGTTCACCGGCGAGACCACCACCGGGCGGCTGATCATGCAGTACGCCAGCGAGAACATCAAGCCGGTCACGCTGGAACTCGGCGGCAAGAGCCCGAACATCTTCTTCGACGACGTCAGCGCCGCCCGCGACGACTTCTTCGACAAGGCCCTCGAGGGCTTCACCATGTTCGCTTTGAACCAGGGCGAGGTGTGCACCTGCCCGTCGCGGGCGCTGATCCAGCAGGGCCACTACTACGACTTCCTCGCGGCGGCCGTGGAGCGGACGAAGGCGGTGCGCCAGGGCCACCCCCTCGACACCGAGACGATGATCGGGGCGCAGGCGTCGAACGACCAGTTGGAGAAGATCCTGTCCTACCTGGACATCGGCCGGCAGGAGGGTGCCAAGGTGCTGACCGGCGGCGAGCGGGCCGACCTGGGCGGCGAACTCTCCGGCGGGTACTACGTGCAGCCGACCGTCTTCGAGGGCGACAACTCGATGCGGATCTTCCAGGAGGAGATCTTCGGCCCGGTGGTCTCGGTGACCTCCTTCGCCGATCTGGACGACGCCGTCAAGATCGCCAACGACACCCTGTACGGCCTCGGGGCCGGCGTCTGGACCCGGGACATCAACACCGCGTACCGGGCCGGGCGGGCGATCCAGGCCGGCCGGATCTGGACCAACTGCTACCACGCCTATCCGGCGCACGCCGCGTTCGGTGGCTACAAGCAGTCCGGCATCGGCCGGGAGACCCACAAGATGATGCTGGAGCACTACCAGCAGACCAAGAACCTGCTGGTCAGCTACTCCCCGAAGAAGCTGGGCTTCTTCTGATGGGTGACCCGGTGACCCTGACCCCCGCGGCGGCCGACCTGATCCGGTCGCTGCGGGGGCAGCACGGCCCGCTCATGTTCCACCAGTCCGGCGGCTGCTGCGACGGCAGCGCCCCGATGTGCTACCCGGCCGGGGAGTTCCGCACCGGCGGCTCCGACGTCCTGCTGGCGTCGCTCGACGTCGACGGCGTCCCCGAGCCGGTCGATTTCTGGATGTCCGGCGCCCAGTGGGAGCTGTGGAAGCACACGCGCCTGACGGTCGACGTGGTCCCCGGTCGGGGCAGCGGCTTCTCCCTCGAAGCCCCGGAGGGCGTCCGCTTCCTCATCCGCTCCCAGCTCGCCTGACCAGCCGGGGCCTCCCGCGTCGGGGCCGAACATCGGGCCGTAACGGGTCACCGCTCCTCCATCTCCCAGGGCGAGCCGTAGGCGGTGAGCAGGCCCAGGAAGGGCAGCGGGGGGAGCGCCTCCGGGCCGATGACGCCGGTGGCGGACCAGGCGCCGGTGGCGAGCAGTTCCAGGGCGACGACCGGGTTGACGGCGGTCTGCCAGACCACCGCCTGGTGGCCGTACTCGCGCATCGACCACTCGTTGTCGACGACGTGGTAGAGGTAGACCTCCCGGGGCTCGCCGGCCTTCGACCGCCCACGGACCCAGGTGCCGGCGCAGGTCTTCCCGTGCATCCGCTCACCGAGGGTGGCCGGGTCGGGCAGGGTGGCGGCCACCACGTCACGTGGGGACATCCGCATGCCCCGCACGGTGACCGGCTCGGTGGAGTCCAGCCCCAGCTTGTGCAGGGTCCGCAGGACCTCGATGAACTCCGCACCGAGGCCGTACTTGAAGGTGACCCGGCGCGCGTCGACCCAGCGCGGGATGAGCAGCACCTCCTCGTGCTCGACGTTGACGCACTCGACCGGGCCGATGCCCGCCGGGAAGTCGAAGACCTCCGGCTCGCTGAACGGCTCGGTGGTGAACCAGCCCCGGCCACGTTCCCAGATCACCGGCGGGTTGAGGCACTCCTCGATCGTCGTCCAGATCGAGAACGACGGGGCGAAGTCGTAGCCGTCGACGGTCAGGTTCGAGCCGTCGCGTACCCCGATCTCGTCGATCTCGGCGAACAGCTCGTCGGCGGCGTACCGGGCGAAGACGTCCGACAGGCCCGGCTCGACGCCGATGCCGAGCAGCGCGAGCCGGCCGGCCCCGGACCACTGCTCGGCCAGGGCGAACTGGTCGTCGCCGAGCTTGACGCCGGGCTCGGCGTACGGCCGCTCGGGGTGCGGATGGGACAGGGACATGGCCATGTCGAGGTAGTCCGCCCCGGCGGCGAACGCCCCGGCGAAGACCGGCATGACGAAGCGCGGGTCGACGGCGTTGAGCACGTGGGTGATCCGGTGCGCCCGGCACAGCGCGGCGACCGCGTCGGCCGAGGAGGCGTCGACGGTCGCGGCCACGAAGCGCTCGCCGTGCCCGGCGACGGCCCGCTCGGCGCGGGCGGGGTCGGCGTCTGCCACGACCATGGTCTCGAAGAACGTTCGGCGGGCGGCGATGGATACGGCGGCGGAGCCGACGCCACCGGCGCCGACGAGGAGGATACGCATCAGGATTCGAACCCCAAACCAAGACGATCGAGCGTACGGAGCCAGAGGCCGCGCCAGCCGCCGCGCGCGTCGACGCGAATGCGAGAGCAGCGGGCGAGGGACCAGCGGGTGGAAGACCGGCGGGTGGAAGACCGGCGGGTGGAAGACCGGCGGGTGGAAGAGCTGCGGGTGAGGTGTAGGCGGTGCGGTACGGGCGCCGCGTCGGCGGGCGCCCGGCCGGTATGCGGGACGATCATGACGGGCCCTGCGCCCGTCGGCCGGCCGCGGCGACGGCTTGAAGATCAGCCGCGGCGACGGCTTGAAGATCAGCCGTGGCGACGGTCCGGAGATCGGCCGTGGCGACGGCGCGGAGATCGGCGCGGCGGGCCCGCCGGCCGCGTAGCGAGGTGAGCCCGACGAGCAGCAGGGCTATCCCGAACATCGCCGTGCCGATGACGTTGACCTGCGGCGGGATGCCCCGCTGGGCGGCGCCCCAGACGTACATCGGGAACGTGACGGTGGTGCCGGCGTTGAAGTTGGTGATGATGAAGTCGTCGAAGCTGAGCGAGAACGCGAGCAGGGCGGCGGCCACGATGCCGGGCAGCACCAGCGGCAGCGTGACCCGGCGGAACGTCTGCCACGGGCCGGCGTACAGGTCCATGGCGGCCTCCTCCAGCCGCCGGTCCATCCCGGCGAGCCGCGCCTTGACCGTCACGACGACGAACGACACGCAGAACATGACGTGCGCGATGACGACGGTCCCGAAGCCCTGCGGCACGCCGGCCGCGACGAACAGGGCCAGCAGCGAGGTGCCCATCACCAGCTCGGGGGTGGCCATCGGCAGGAAGATCAGCAGGTTGATCCCGGACCGGCCGGTGAACCGGTGCCGCACCAGCGCGAACGCCATCAGCGTGCCGATGACGGTGGCGACCGCGGTGGCGAGGAAGCCGATCTGGACGCTGCGCACCACCGCGTCGCACATGTCGGAGGTGGCGCAGGGCCGCCGCCAGTTGTCGAGGGTGAACTCGTTGAAGTCGTACGACAGCCGGCTCGACGGGCGGTTGAAGGACAGCCCGGCCACGACGAGGATCGGCAGCGAGAGGTAGCCGAGCACCAGCAGGGCCACGCCCATCACCCACCGGTCGGCCAGCCAGCGCCAGAACCTCATAACACCTCCTCCGTGCCGGTCCGGCGCAGGTACGCGAAGACCACGGCGAGGATCGCCGCCATCAGCAGGAACGACAGCGCCGCGCCCTGCGGGTAGTCCAGCCGGACCAGGAACGCCGAGTCGATGACGTTGCCGATCATGTACTCGTTGGGGGTGCCGAGCAGTTCCGCGTTGATGTAGTCGCCGGTGGCCGGGATGAAGAACAGCAGCGTGCCGGCGATCAGGCCGGGCATCGACAGCGGCAGGGTGACCCGGCGGAACGCCTGCACCGGGCTCGCGTACAGGTCGCCCGCCGCCTCCAGCAGCCGGTGGTCGAGCCGCTCCAAACTCGCGTACAGCGGCAGCACCAGGAACGGCAGGAAGTTGTACGTCAGGCCGAGCACCACCGCGACCGGGGTGGCCAGCAGCCGGCCGTCGGCGCCGAGCAGGTGCACGTCGCGCAGCAGCCCGACGAGCCAGCCGTTGTCGGACAGGATGGTCTTCCAGGCCAGGGTGCGGACCAGGAAGCTGGTGAACATCGGGGCGACCACCGCCACCAGCAGCAGGTTCTTCCACCGGCCGGCCTTACAGGCGATCGCGTACGCCAGCGGGTAGCCCATCAGCAGCGCGAGCACCAGCGCCGCCGCGGCGTAGCCGAAGGAGCGGACGAAGTGCGGCCAGTACGCCTGAAGGGCCTCCGGGTAGTTGTCGAACGCCCAGGTCATGGCGTACCCGGTGGACAGCGAGCCGGCCGGGTCGTACAGGCTGGCGGCGGCGAGCTGGATCAGTGGCAGGGCGAAGAAGAGGAGCAGCCAGGCCGCGGCGGGCAGCAACAGCAGGTACGGCAGCAGCCGGTGCCGCCCGGGCGGGGGCGGCGGCGGGGGCCCGGCCGGTGTCCCCGCCGAGGTGGGTACGTGGGCCAGGGCGGTCACGACCGGACACCCACCGGCTCGTCCAGCACGGGGCTCGTGCTGTCGTCGGCGCCCGGCTCCCAGGGCAGCAGGAAGGCGTACCGGGGATCCCAGTGCGCCACCACGGACGCGCCGACCGGGAGCCGCCCGCCGAGCCCGCTGTTCGCCGCGAACACCGAGACCTCGCTGCCCCAGCCGGTGCGGACCAGGTACTGGGTGCTCACCCCGACGTACGAGGCGTCGGTGACGACCCCGGTGAGGTGCTGGTGGCCGCCGGGCACCTGGTCGACGGAGTCGACCAGGTGCAGCTTCTCGGGGCGTACCCCCAGGTAGACCGCGCCCCGGTCGGCGCGGGCGCGGTCGGCGGGTACGGAGAAGCGCGCGCCGTGGGCGGTGACCGGCACCTCGGAGCCGGCGGGGCCGGCGGCCTCGGCGGCGAGCAGGTTGGACTGGCCGAGGAAGTTCGCCACGAACGCCGTGGCCGGGTACTCGTAGATGTCGGCCGGGGTGCCGAGCTGCTCGATCCGCCCGGCGTTCATCACCGCGACCGTGTCGGCCATCGTCATGGCCTCCTCCTGGTCGTGGGTGACGTGCACGAACGTGATCCCGACCCCGGTCTGGATGCGCTTCAGCTCGATCTGCATCTGCCGGCGCAGCTTCAGGTCGAGCGCGCCGAGCGGCTCGTCGAGCAGCAGCACCTGGGGGTGGTTGATCAGCGCCCGGGCCAACGCGACCCGCTGCTGCTGCCCGCCGGAGAGCTGGGCCGGGCGGCGGCGGCCGTACCCGTCGAGCTGCACCAGCGACAGCATCCGCCGCACCTGGTCGTCGACCTTGCGGATGCCGCGCCGGCGCAGCCCGAACGCCACGTTCTCGTGGACGTCGAGGTGCGGGAACAGCGCGTAGCTTTGGAAGACGGTGTTGACCGGCCGCTTGTACGGGCGCAGCCGGGCGATGTCCCGGTCGCCGAGCAGCACCTGCCCGCGCGTCGGCTCCTCCAGGCCGGCGATCATGCGCAGCGTCGTGGTCTTGCCGCAGCCGGACGCCCCGAGCAGGGCGAAGAACGAGCCCTGCGGGACGGTCAGGCTGAGGTCGTCGACCGCGGTGAGGGCGCCGAACGTCTTGGTCAGCCCGACCAGCCGCAGGTTTCCGCCGGGAGCTCCGTCGCCCATCCCGATCACGCCCCGATGACCTGCTGGTACTTCGACTCGTACTCCCGCTCCTGCTTCTCGTCCAGCGTCATGAAGACCTTCGACCGCGACAGCATGGCCTCGTCGGGGAAGATCAGCGGGTTCGCGGCCAGCTCCGGGTCGATCTTCTCCATCTCGGCCTGGGCGCCCTTCACGGGGCAGATGTAGTTGACGTACGCGGCGAGCTGCGCGGCGACCACCGGGTCGTAGTAGTGGTTGATGAGCTGCTCGGCGTTCGCCTTGTGGGTGGCCTTGTTCGGCACCAGCATGTTGTCGCTGAACAGCATCACCCCGGACTCCGGCGAGACGAACCTGATCTTCTCGTTCTCGCTGGCGAGCTGGATGACGTCGCCGGACCAGGCGATGCACGCGGCGATGTCGCCCTTGGCCAGGTCGGGGGCGTAGTCGTTGCCGGTGAACCGGCGGATCTGGCCGGAGTCGACGGCCTTCTTGAGCTTGTTGAGGGCGTCGTCGAACTGGGCGGCGGTGAAGTTCGCCGGGTCGTGGCCGTTGGACTGGAGCAGCAGGCCCATCGTGTCGCGCATCTCGGACAGCGCGGTGACCTTGCCCTTGAGGTCGGGGCGGGTCAGCAGCTCGTCGACGGTGCGGATCTCCTTGGTGACGCTGCCGTTGTACGCGAGCCCGGCCAGGCCGGACTGCCACGGGATGGAGATCCGGTTCTCCGGGTCGAAGGAGCGGTCGAGCAGGGACGGCAGCATGTTGGCCGCCACGTTCGGGATCTTCGCCGGGTCGAGCTTCTGGATCCAGCCGAGCCGGATCATCCGGGCGGCCATCCAGTCGGTGAGCACGATGAGGTCCCGGCCGGTGCCCTGGCAGGCGGCGAGCTGGTTCTGCACCTTGCCGAAGAACTCGTTGTTGTCGTTGATGTCCTCGGTGTACGTCACCTGGATGCCGCTCTTCGCGACGAACGCGTCCAGCGTGGGGCGCTTCGACTCGTCGTCCTCGTCGACGTCCATGTACTGCGGCCAGTTCGAGAACGCCAGCTTCTTCTCCGCGCCGGAGAGGTCTTCACTGACGCAGCCGGCCTCGGTCTGCTGGGCGCCCTTGGTGCCGCAGCCGGCGAGCACTCCTGCGGTGGCGAGCATCGCGGCCGATCCGAGGGTGCCGGTGAGCAGACCACGCCGGGTGAGGGGCCGGAGGGGACTACGCATGTGACGACTCCTGTCGGTCATCGTCGGCGGGCGGGGCGGGGGCGGCCCGACGGCGGAGGGTCTTCAGGCGATGGACGACTGATCGTGACATGAGGTCACCCGCCGTACAAGGGATTCCGTTGCGGGGTTAGCCATGCGCGACGAAATACGCCAGACTGCGCGAGGACACTACGATCCCTTTGTGAAACCGGACATGTGGAGCGGCGATGGGCACCCGGCAGCAGGAGAACGGCAACGGGGGGCGGCGCGTCG
The DNA here is from genome assembly GCF_039871625.1 of Micromonospora sp. B11E3. Taxonomy (NCBI): domain Bacteria; kingdom Bacillati; phylum Actinomycetota; class Actinomycetes; order Micromonosporales; family Micromonosporaceae; genus Micromonospora; species Micromonospora sp. B11E3. The sequence continues at coordinate 30,313 of NZ_JBDPMC010000070.1, forward strand.
CCGTCCGTGACGGCGCCAGTCACGCCCTGCTGGACGACGTGGCCAAGCAGATCATCGAGCAACTTCAGGAGGACGGCCGCCGGCCGTACGCGACGATCGGCAAGGCGGTCGGCCTGTCGGAGGCGGCGGTGCGCCAGCGGGTGCAGCGGCTGCTCGACGCCGGGGTGATGCAGATCGTCGCGGTCACCGACCCGCTCCAGCTCGGCTTCCCCCGGCAGGCCATGATCGGCCTGCGCACCGACGGCGACCTGGAGCCGGTGGCCGACCGGCTCGCCGAGCTCGAGGAGGTCGACTACGTGGTGATCACCGCCGGGTCGTTCGACCTGCTGGCGGAGGTGGTCTGCCGCAACGACGCCCACCTGCTGGAGATCCTGCAACGGCTGCGCGCCGTCGAGGGCGTGCTCTCCACCGAGGCGTTCGTCTACCTCAAGCTGCGCAAGCAGACCTACAGCTGGGGCACGGCCTGAGCCAGGCTTCGGGTACGGCCTGAGCCGGGCTCTGCGCCGGAGCCAGCCCGACGGATCAGGCGCGCCGGTCCCGGCGGCGGGCGAGGTCGACGAAGGCGCGCCAGGCGGCCGGGGCGAAGCTCAGGGTGCCGCCGTCGCGGTCCTTGCTGTCGCGCACCAGCACCCGGCCGGGCAGGTTGTCGGCCACCTCGACGCAATTGCCGCCGTTGTTGCTGCTGCGGGCGGCGGTGCGCCAGCGGGCCTCGGTCAGCTCCATGTCGTGGCCACTTCCCTGATCAGCTCGATCGATTGGCGGCGGGGCAGCGCCTCGCCGGTGACGCTCTCCCACCTCCGGCCCAGGCTAGCAATATCCACGGGATCGCTCACGACCTGACCGCGGAGCTGGTTGTCGAGATACGCCAATTCCGCCCCGTCGGGCAAACGGGCGAGCACGAACGGCCCGGCCAGCCCGGTGTGCCACGGGCTCTCGGCGGGGATCACCCGGACCTGCACGTGCTCCAGGGACCGCCTGGCGGGCGAGCCGACCGGCCACGATCTCCTCCACCTCGGCCGGCGGCACCAGCCCGCCGGTGCCGAGCACCGCCCGGGCGTACTCCTCGGTCTGGAGCAGACCCGGCACGAGCAGCGGCTGGTAGGAGCGGATCGAGGTGGCGTCCTGCTCCAGTTCCGCCCACGGCCGGAACCAGGGCCGGTCCCGGCGGCGGTACGGCTCGGGCCACAGCTCGGCCGCCTCCTTGCCGAGCACGGCGGCGACCGCCACGCGCGTGCGGGCGTGCGGGATCCGCCCCGACGCCACCCACCGACCCGCCGTCTTCGGGTCCACGCGGACCTTCTCCGCCAGCGACTCGGCCGTCTCGCCCTTGGCGGCCATTGCCACCCGCAGCGCCTCGTTCGCCATCGGACCTCCCGTCGCGACTGCTTGTGGTGGGCACGATAGCGACGCCGCGTGTTCGCGGCGGCCCCGAAACAGCAGGTGGCGGCGGGATTTCTCGCGCGCATTCGAGGTACGCGCAGGGTGCCGGCGAAAGGCCCTGGCGGTGTCCGCCCCGGTTACCCCCGCCGGTCGCCGACGGCGGGCTCGGCCGACGGCGGGCTCGGCCGACGGCGGGCTCGGCCGACGGCGGGCTCGGCCGACGGCGGGCTCGGCCGACGGCGGGTCAGGGTGGCGGCGGGTCAGGGTCGCGGCGGGCTCGGGCCACGGCGGGATACCCTGTTCCGCCCCCTGTGGAGCTGCCCCGTCTGTGCTATCGACCGGGACGAGCGATGCCACGTGGCACCCCGGTGTCGGGGCGCCCGTCGGGGTGCCCGGGCCGGCGCACACCGCTCCGGGCCGTCGGGGCCGCTCGCCCCGACGGGTGCGGCTCGGGCCACGGGCAACGTCCACCGCACCAACCCACAGGCCGATTCAGGCCAAATGGGCAGCGGGCGCGCCCAGGCAGCGGGCGCGCCCAGGCAGCGGGCACGCCAGCAGGCAGGGCCAAGCCGGCGCGCAGAGCCAAGCCGGCGCGCAGAGCCAAGCCGGCGCGCAGAGCCAAGCCGGCGCGCAGAGCCAAGCCGGCGCGCAGAGCCAAGCCGGCGCGCAGAGCCAAGCCGGCGCGCAGAG